>CAKQQK010000086.1:0-13359 GCA_934270935.1 uncultured Coprococcus sp.
TGATGCAGCTGAGGATACAGAGGATTAATATAACTCTGATATGATATAGTTATCAGTATATGATATGTGAAAAGAGAGCAACGAAAGTTGCTCTCTTTTTGGTTGTATGGCAATCCTTAATAAAACCCCCTGCTATGCAGGGGGACAACATTTGCTTCAGCTTACAGAAAAAACCTCCAGTGCTATAATTACTTTGGTTCGCCAACCAAGTGTGTGGCTTGATGCCTGGCACTTTTGTATCTGGGCGTGTGTGACCATTTGTCTGGCATTTTTGCATCTGAGCCGATATATATCCATGTCTACACCTGTTTCTTGCATTCAGGGAAGATCTCACTGAGAATTGACTTTATATACGCATTTGATGTGTCACATATAGAAGACAAAGCCTCTGTCTCCTCAATGAATCTTTCACCACACCTGTCGCCCTTGAAGAACATTTTGTCACTGCATTTGGCGGGAGATGGAAGATATATCGCTCTTTTTTTGACATAGGCGGTGTCTTTGGTGGCTTTCTCCTTGTGGTCGTTATCCACGTATATGGCTGTTGATTTATGTATAGCCATATCTTCAAGTGGAAGATAAAAGTAATTTTTGTAATCTTTGAAATAGTATTTCAGCGTATCATCTGTTCTGCTCACAGTCAGGCGCAATTCAGTGTCATGTGCGTTTAGAATTATACGGTTATTGTTCTTATCTGAATAGGTTATCCGGCATGGAAGTTTTTTCACATTGCATATGTACGTGAGAGAATCAGTGTTTATGATCACATCTCGGATTTCTGCTTCAGATGTTATATATGGCATATTTGCAAATTCGGATATGCTTATAAGTCCTCTGATGTCGTCGTGGTTGTGCGTGAGCATATCTGACAGCAGCGTTTTTGAAGGGTATTTCAGATAGGATTTGTAAGCTTCGATGAGTTTTCCTCCGGATATGAAGGAGCAGCGCGCAAATCCTGTCAGATCTTCCACATCCACCTGTTTCATGGAAGACAGATTAAACAGCTTTTTGTATTTGCGGGTTATCTTGTATATGTCAAAACTTCGTATGGTATCAATTGTTGTAGCAACATCAAATTGATCATATTTTGCCTTCATGTATGGAATGTCAAATGTGTCGCCGTTGTATGAGACCAGAGTACCAAATGAACTGAGTTTATCCTGAAATGTCTGCAGCATCTCAGGTTCTGATTTTCCGTCGTCGTTGAATAGGAGAACTGTGTTAAAGTGATCATCCTCAAGATACCCATATCCTATGAGATAAAGATCTGATCTTGCTGCGCTGAGTCCGGTTGTCTCTATATCAAAGTATAAAATATCATGTGGGTCTGCCGATATGCCTGATGTGTCAACAGTTATATCTTCTGTGTATGTGTAAACTTTCATGAATTACCCTTTCTTTATTGTTCATTGTCCGATATTACATATTGAGATGAACATATAAAATTGTTTAATATATGACATTTTTGTATTGGATAGTCTGTATATATAGTAGCTGTGACGACTCAAAAAAGCAAACATATATTCACAACTGAGAAATTATATGATATAATTACAAAGATTTAATGTCGGTTTTTATACACTTTTTTAGAACCATATTGAAAATAACTTAACAGGGAGATCGTGATGATTTCTTATATAAAAGGAAGTCTGGAATATATAGGTGAAAATTATATAGTTATAGAATGTGGGGGTATCGGTTACAGACTTACGATTTCAACTCAGTTTATCAATATACTGCCGGAACGGCATGCTCAGATTAAGGCATATACATATATGTATGTGAGGGAAGATGAGGTAAGTCTCTATGGATTCTACAGTGAGGATGAGCTTGAGGTATTCAGAGTTCTGATAAGTGTGAGTGGGGTAGGCCCAAAGGTTGCCATGTCACTTTTATCCACTCTTACTGTTCAGGAGCTTCGACTTGCGGTTATATCGGAGGATGTGAAGTCTATCTCCAAGGCAAATGGAATCGGAACGAAGGGTGCTTCCAGGATTATACTGGAACTGAAAGACAAGCTCAAGATGGAAGATATGATAGACAGTGCCTATGATGCGGGCACGGCATCAGACGTTTCCGGAAATGGTGATGCCAGATCTGCTGTTGTATCAGCGCTCACAGCACTTGGCTATTCTGGACTGGAGGCTGGAAGGGCTGTAAGTAAGGTTAAAGATGCTGAGTTACTTGACGAAGAACAACTGCTGAAGGCGGCACTTAAGAATATATTGTGATACAGATCTGATGGAGCTGACAGATGGTGGTAGTCGGATTTATCACATTTTAAACAATAAAAAGCAGGTAATTATAGATATGGGCAGAATTATTTCTACAGAAACACTTGATATAGAAGAGGAAAGAAGTGAATACAGTTTAAGGCCAAAGTACCTGAATGAGTATATTGGCCAGCGCAAGGTGAAGGACAACCTGAGGATATTTATAGAGGCGGCAAAAAAGAGAAATGAACCTCTCGACCACCTGCTTCTGTATGGCCCACCGGGACTTGGAAAGACTACACTTTCAACTATTGTTGCGAATGAGATGGGGGTCAATATCAAGATCACGTCAGGACCGGCGATAGAGAAGCCGGGAGAGCTGGCAGCTATACTCAACAATCTTTCAGATAACGACATTCTTTTCATAGATGAGATACACAGACTCAGCACACAGGTTGAGGAGGTGCTATATCCGGCTATGGAGGATTATGCGATAGATGTTGTCATAGGAAAGGGAGCTGGAGCCAGATCCATAAGGCTTGATCTTCCAAAATTCACTCTTATAGGAGCGACAACCAGAGTTGGAATGCTGTCTGCCCCGCTGCGTGACAGATTTGGTATGGTTGATAAGCTGGAGTTTTACAGCCATGAGGATCTGAAAGAGATAGTTGTGAGATCAGCGGGAGTTCTCAGTGTGGATATAGACGACGAGGGAGCTCTTGAGATAGCAAGGAGATCCAGAGGAACTCCGAGACTTGCCAACCGCCTTTTGAAGCGGTGCAGAGATTATGCTGAGGTGTGTCATGACGGTTTCATAACCCAGGACATAGCCAAGTCAGCTCTTGACAAATTCCAGGTGGATTCCATGGGACTTGATGTGAATGACAGGAACATCCTTATGACGATGATAGAGAAGTTTTCCGGAGGGCCTGTGGGACTAGATACACTTGCGGCTGCTGTGGGTGAGGATCCGGGGACCATTGAAGATGTGTATGAGCCATATTTTATCATGAATGGTTTCATAAACAGAACTCCAAGGGGAAGAGTTGTGACGGATTTATGTTACAGGCATTTCGGACTGGACGCTTTTATAGATAACAAATAAACATATCATAATAAGATAGAAGGAGAATGGGTATGGCACAAAAGAATGATATCAAGGTAGTGATAAATAATAAAGTATATACGCTTAGCGGACAGGAGAGCGAGGATTATCTTCAGAATGTCGCAACGTATATAAATGGCAAGATTGCAGAATGCCAGTCCTCAGAGGCGTATAGAAGATTCAACGCGGAATACCAGAATGTCCTCCTTGCGCTGAATATTGCTGATGATTATTTCAAGGCAAAGGATCAGGTCAACCAGATGCTCACCGAGGATGACGACAAGGACAAGCAGATATATGATCTCAGACATGAAGTGATAGAAGTTCAGATAAAGTATGAGTCTGCCCAGAAGATGATCGAGGAATACAAAGAAAAGATCAGTGAACTTCAGAGACAGATCATCAAACTTGAAGCGGAGAAAAATGTTAAATAAGACGGAAATTTTGGCGCCTGCGGGCAATTTTGAAGCTGTTAAAGCTGCTGTGAATGCACATGCAGATGCGGTCTATCTGGGCGGAAGCCTGTTTAGTGCCAGAGCATTTGCGGGCAATTTTGACGAGGCAGAGCTTCTAAGGACTATAGATTACTGCCATATATTTGACGTGAAAGTGTATATGGCAATAAACACGTTGCTAAAGAATAATGAAATTGGAAGGCTCCCATCATATGTGGAGCCTTATTACTGTGAGGGTGTGGACGGCATCATAGTACAGGATGTCGGCGTTGCCTCAGTTCTTGCGGAATGTTTTCCGGATCTTCCCTTGCATGGAAGTACACAGATGAGTGTGTCTGGAATCCCGGGGGCATCGTTTCTCAAAAAAAATGGTATGACAAGGTTTGTCCCTTCTCGCGAGCTGTCACTGGAAGAAATCAGGATTATCAAAGAAAACGTTGATATGGAGATAGAGACATTTGTGCACGGTGCCATGTGCTACTGTTATTCAGGAAGATGTCTCATGAGTAGTTTTGCTGGTGGAAGAAGCGGCAACAGAGGACGCTGTGCACAGCCGTGCAGAAAGAGATACACCGTGGGCGGTGCGCATGAGTATGCCCTTAGCCTGAAGGATATGTGTATGCTTAAAGATGTGGCTGCTCTGATGGAAGCCGGCATTGATTCATTCAAGATCGAGGGAAGAATGAAGAAGCCGGAATATGTTGCTGCCACTGTACAGGCATATCATGAGGTCAGAGATGCGGTTCTTTCCGGCGGAGATGCAGATAAGGTGGCTGGGGCTTATGAGAAGCGTCTGCTGGACATATATAACAGGGGCGGTTTCTGCAAAGGGTATTACTTTACAAAGAACGGCAGGGATATGTTAGCGAATAAGAGACCTAACCATACAGGTATGCAGATAGGCCAGATCATGCGTGTAGAGCAGCCATATGTTCAGATCAGACTCTCTGAATCGGTGTCAGAGGGGGATATTCTGGAGATACGTGGCAAAAAGGAGATTGTAGAGATAACCTGTAATGCCACAGCAAATGCAGGCGGTGTGGTGAAGCTGAAGGCAAAATCATTTAAGAGTATTGCAAAGGGCAACCCTGTCTACAGGACGAGAAATAACAGTCTGCTTGATGGTATACGAAAAGATTTGATAGAAAATGACAGACAGATTGATATATATGCAGATGTAGAGGCGCATGAGGGAAAAACGCTTATATTGAGACTTGGCAGGGATGAGAACTGCGCTGATGTGTGTGTCAAAGGAGCTGTGTGTGACAAAGCCCAGAATAAGCCTGTAACGGCTGAACAGATAAAGGATAAGATTTTAAAAACAGGTGGCACACATTATCAGATCAGGAATATAAAAACGTCTGTTGACGACAATATATTTGTGCAGATGGGTGCGGTGAACAGCGTTAGGAGAGAGGCTATAGATGCGCTTGAGGATGTGTTGGCTGGACGGTATAGACGAAGCAGAGACAACATAAAGGCTATGGACAGCGTCGATGTTCATAGACAAGGCAGTGGACTTAAGGGTGTTACGGTTTTGGTATCCACGGATGAACACGTAAATATTGTTAAGAATTATAAATGGGTAACGAATATAATTGTAGATTATAATATCAGACAATATGGTGATATGCTGTCGGAAAATGGTTTTAAAATATATCTGGCTCTCCCTGAGATACTCAGGCAAAAAGATCTGCACAGAATGGATGATCTGAGAGACAGCCTTGACAGATACGATGGTGTTATGATAAAGAATATAGACGAACTTGGTCTTATAAGTTCCTTGGATTATTCAGGCACCGTCATTCTTGATTCAAGCCTGTATGCATACAACGATGACGCCATCAGATTCTACAGTGATGTGCTGGAGAATGTAAGTTTTATATCACCACAGGAGCTCACATTTGATGAGCTGGCGGGACTTTCTGCTGATATGGTTCTCAAACTGTATGGATATCAGAAGGTAATGATAACTGCGAACTGCATAAAATCAAATTATCATCACGCATGCGGTGATGGCCGCAGCAATGTGTATGAGATGACTGATGAGATGTCCAACAGATTTTATGTGAAAAATGACTGTTCTATATGTACAAATGTGATATATAATGGAGTGCCGACTAGCGTGATCGACAAGTTAGAGACTTATAGATCTGATTATCAGGCATATCTCATAGAACTGACAGTTGAGAGTGCTGACGAGGCAAAAAATGTAATGGATTGTGCGGAAAATGCATTTTCAGGGAAAAATACAGATGGTTTTATAAAAGACTACACAAGAGGACATTACTATAAAGGAATAGATTGATAGATTGATTGACTTGAAAAGGTGAAAGAATGGTTACAATACTGAGTGAGATTGCGAAATATCTGATCATATTTTTCATGGTTTTGTATACGGTGAAGTGTTTTACCGTATTGAAGCCGGTGTCTTCTGACAGGAAGAGAAGGGCACTTAATGTACAGATATTTTATGTGTTCATGATACATTTTCTGTGTTATATGACACTGTATCTGCACTATCAGAAGAAGAGCATACTTATATTTTATGTGGTGCAGATGATAGTATCAATTACATATATGGTTTCTTACCATGCTATATATAAGGAGTCGTCCAGACTTATTACAAACAACATGTCATTTCTGCTTCTCATAGGATATGTGATGCTTACAAGGCTTGATTTTGATCTTGCAAAGAAACAGTTTATATTTGCTACGATCATGTTGGTTGTAACAGCATTTATACCTATGATTATAATGAAGATGCCTCAGTTAAGAAACTGGAATATTTTCTATGCAATATTCGGTATAGGATTTTTGGCGACGGTATTTATTCCGCATGTTGGAATTGACAAATATGGATCTAACAACTGGATTAGCATAGGCGGTTTTTCAATGCAGCCTATGGAGATCGTCAAGATCATTTTCGTATTTTTCCTTGCCAGTTCGTTCTTAAAGGCAAAGGATTTCAAGGACATGATGAAGACTGTGATAGTTGCAGGTTTGTTCATGCTTGTCCTTGTGGCTGAGACGGATCTGGGCGGTGCCGTCATATTCTTCATGGTATTTGTCATGATGCTTTATCTCGCCACGGGAAAACATATGATACTTATCGGCGGTGGACTTGGCGGCAGTGTCATAGCGGTGGTCGGTTATATGTTGCTCAAGGATCACTTCAGCCATGTTACTGTCAGAATAGACGCATGGCTCAATCCTATAGAATATATAGACGGAAGCGGATATCAGGTTGCACAGAGCCTTTTTGCTATTGGATCTGGTGGCTTTGAGGGTTCGGGACTTTGTCAGGGCCTTCCGACATCCATACCGGTTGTGACCAGCGACTTTATATTTGCGGCTATATGTGAGGAACTCGGAGTCATATTTGGATTGTGCCTCCTACTCATGTACCTGAGCTGCTTTATATATTTTATAAATATATCGATGAAAGTGAGAGATGCTTTCTACAAAAATATAGCTTTTGGATTCACTATATGTTTTATATTCCAGATATTCTTAAATGTGGGCGGAGTTGTCAAATTCATTCCATCCACAGGTGTTACACTTCCGCTTGTAAGCTATGGAGTAAGTTCTGTGGTAAGTACACTTATAATGTTTGGAATCATACAGAGCATATGTGTATTAGAAAATAGTGGGGTTGATAAGAATGTCACGCAGAGATTATCCGGACAGACAGAATGGTCAGAAAACAGTTCGTTCGTCAGTGAAAGCCGGAAACAGAGCAAACGCAGGAAAACAGAAGGCAAAGATGAACAAAAAAGTACAAAATCAAAAAAAACAGCAGACACATACAGGACAGAGTCAGATGAATTCTGGGGAGAATGATGGAATCCTTGACAAGAAGACGAATGACAAAAAGAATATTCCGGTTCTTGTCATAACTTATTTTGTTGTGCTTATATTTATATGTATGTTTGCCTATATCATTGTGTTTATGGTGAGGGATTCGCGCACTTTTATCGCTAATTCGTACAATGACAGACAGTCGCTTTATGCTGAGAAGATAACAAAGGGCAGCATAATTTCCAGCGATGGCAATATACTTGCAGAGACGTTGACGGATGACGATGGCAACGAGTACAGAAACTACCCATATGCAAATGTATATGCCCATGCAGTTGGTTATGACAGTAATGGACAGGCGGGGCTTGAAATGAGTTCGGCATATTATCTGCTGACCTCAAACCAGAATATAGTAACGCAGACATATAATAAGCTTAAGAATGAGAAGAGCTTAGGAAACAACGTTATCAGCACTCTTAATTCGACTATGCAGAGCGCAGCATATGATGCCATAGGTTACAATGATGGTGCTGTTGTTGTGATGGAACCTGATACCGGTAAAATTCTTGCAATGGTATCAAAACCTGATTTTGATCCAAATGATATAGATAACGTGATTGAGCAATCTCAGGAGTCAGACAGTTCATATCTTTTGAACAGAGCGACTCAGGGACTTTATCCACCGGGTTCAACATTTAAGATATTGACAGCGCTGGAATATATACATGAAAATAACGATTATAAGAAGTATTCCTACGAATGTGAAGGTGAGGATATATTTGATGGTGTGCAGATACACTGTTCGGACTATGCTGTTCACGGAACAGTTGATCTTGCAGATTCCTTGGCGAAGTCGTGTAACACTTCGTTTGCAAATATAGGAATGCACCTGAACAAACAGTCCTATAGAGATCTGTGTGAGAAGTTCCTTTTTAACAAGGAGCTGCCTTATGACGGCTATTACAGGAAATCACAGTTTAAGTTGAATGCGACCTCGTACGACTCTGATATACCACAGACGGCTATTGGACAGGGAGATACTTTGATTACGCCTCTTCACAGTGCAATGATCATGAGTACTATAGCAAATGGGGGTGTGATGATGACCCCATATATGATAGACAGAATTGAGAACTGCGATGGAAATCTTGTGAAGACTTTTAAACCTGAGACTTATGGCAAGATTATATCTGCATCAGATGCCCGCACACTTAAGGATCTCATGCTTGGTGTAACATCTTATGGTACTGCGTCGGATGCGTTTGCGGATGCATCATACACGATTGCAGGAAAGACTGGTACAGCGGAATTTAATGAGAATATGGACTCTCATTCATGGTTTGTAGGTTTTTCAAATGTGGATGATCCGGATATAGTTGTCTGTGTTATTGTTGAAAATGCAAGTTCTACAGGTGCATCGGCAAAGTATATAGCCAGACAACTGTTTGATACTTATTATAATTATGTGAAATAGGCAAATTCTGATACTCATCTATATTTACTTTAAAATTGTAAAGACATATGATATACTGTTTTCAAGTTTTTAATGCCATAGAAAACAGATGATCTGCAAATCTGCAGAAAATCTGGCGTACACACCTAAAGAAAAACAGGAGGAATTGCGGTGATTGAAGCAACAAGCTGTGGAGGTGTGGTAATCTTCAGAGGAAAAGTATTGTTACTGTATAAGAATTACAAGAACAAATACGAAGGATGGGTTCTCCCGAAAGGAACGGTCGAGAAAGGTGAAGAACATGACGAGACGGCTCTGAGAGAAGTAAAAGAGGAGACTGGTGTAAGCGCATCTATTATTAAGTACGTTGGTAAAAGCAATTATTCATTTAATACTGCTTTTGACACTGTCAACAAGGATGTTCATTGGTATCTCATGATGGCAGACAGCTATTATAGCAAGCCTCAGAGAGAGGAATATTTTGTGGACTCCGGTTACTACAAGTACCATGAAGCCTACCACCTTCTAAAATTTCCAAATGAGAAACAGATACTTGAACAGGCTTACGGTGAATATATTGAGCTGAAGAAGAATAATCTGTGGGGAAGCAAGAAGTATTATTAAGACAAAAAAGGCTTTTGTATGAGAATACATAAGCCTTTTGCGTTATAGTCATCGAGTTTGATTTTTATGGTCTGTACATGCTTCAACGTGTTGTCTGGAAGATTTTTATAATACATGGAGAGTTATAGATGGGGAAAAAGAATAAAAGGAAAAAGACCGCCAAGGATATAATACTTGATATATGCCTCGTGGTGCTCCTGCTTGTTGCAGCAGGAAGTGGTGCTTACATTGTTCGGTATTACTATATAGCAAGAACAGCACAGAATAATTTTGATAATTTAAAGGATCTCATGGATGATGGACAGGTGTCAGATGGAGAAAAAGATGTTAAGATTACATTGCCGTCAGGAAATGATGATAAGAGTTCAGTGACTATCTTGAAACGTTTTGAGAAGCTATATGAGAAGAACAGTGATCTGGCCGGCTGGCTGACTATAGATGGAACAACTATAGATTATCCGGTTATGTATACTCCGGAGGACAATGAGTATTATCTTCATCTTGATTTTGACAAGAATTGGAGTGACCCTGGAACACCATTCATAGATTCTCACTGCAGGCCTTTTGCTGACAGGACATCTAATGTACTCATATATGGACACAATATGAAATCTGGAATAATGTTCAGGGAACTGCTGCAGTATCAGAATGAGGATTTTTACAAAGAGCACACCACAATAGAATTTGATACACTGTATGAACTTGGAACATATGAGGTTATCGCTGCTTTTAAAGCACAGATATATGCAGATGGTGATGTGGATCACT
Source organism: uncultured Coprococcus sp. (assembly GCA_934270935.1). GTDB lineage: Bacteria > Bacillota > Clostridia > Lachnospirales > Lachnospiraceae > Coprococcus. Next base: position 10,420 of record CAKQQK010000086.1, read on the forward strand.
ATCATTATTATGAATTCTTTAATGCGGATAATAAAGAAGAATTTGATGAGTATGTGAAATTTGTAAAGAGCAATACTGCATACACGATAGAGGAGAGTGCGCAGTACGGTGATGAACTAATCACACTTTCAACATGTTCGTCACACACGGATGAGGGAAGGTTTGTTGTGGTAGCCAAAAAGGTGAAGTGAATTTTGGCTTTCAAATTATGCCGGAATTATTTTGACCATTATATAGACAGAATCTGGGGAACATTAGGGGCAAAAAAAAATGACACAGCCTAATATTAAGACATTAACCTGTGTCATTATATACTAAAAACCTGGTAAATAAACCATCCTGAGTGCTTTTAGTATAGTATGAAATTAGTGAGGAGTGCCGGCTGCGGGACTTGAACCCGCACGATGTTGCCACCAACAGATTTTGAGTCTGCCTCGTCTGCCAATTCCGACAAGCCGGCCTTACAACATTCGTTATCTTAACATATAAAAAAATTAGTGTCAACCGCTAATAGTGATGTGGAGGCAATGTATTATGATAAAAAGAAGTGTAAAAAAAGAGATAGATTCGGCATTTAATGAACTTGACATGAACCTTGCAAACAATTACAAAGATCTGGCACATGCGGCGTTAAGGCAGGTGGATGAGCTTGTGGCAAAGTTTTACAGTGAGGGACAGTTAAAAGAAAAGGATCATGATAAACTGGTGTCCAGAATTGATGAATACAAGAGACGTATGGCTGGATACCATCACTGATAAAGTCCTGTGCCCTGATGCACAGGACTTCATCTTTAGAGATCAGTACTGTTTCATAATCTCACGTTTGAGCTTTTTGATTATTCTTTTTTCAAGTCTTGATATATACGATTGGGATATTCCCAGCATGTCAGCAACCTCCTTCTGGGTTTTCTCTTTTCCCTCAACAGTGTTTATTCCGTATCGAAGTTCTATGATGGTGCGCTCCTTTTCACATAGTTTGGATATGGCCATGTCAAGAAGATTTCTGTCAACTTCAGTCTCAAGATCACGATAGACTATGTCCTCATCTGTTCCTAATATGTCTGACAGCAGAAGCTCATTGCCGTCCCAGTCTACGTTTAGCGGTTCATCTATTGACACTTCAGTCCGCAGTTTGCTGTTTCTTCTGAGAAACATGAGTATTTCATTTTCGATACATCTTGATGCATACGTTGCAAGCTTGATATTTTTATCATTTCTGAAGGTGTTTATGGCTTTAATGAGACCTATGGTGCCAATTGATATCAGATCCTCGATCCCCACTCCTGTATTATCAAATTTTTTAGCTATATACACCACAAGCCTCAGATTCCTCTCTATAAGCAGCTTTTTTGCCTCGTCGGACTGGTTTTCAGTGAGTTCGTTTATGACCATTGCTTCTTCCACTGGTTCTAGTGGCGCTGGAAGTACCTCTGTACCTCCGATATAGTGTACATCTCTGTTATTTTTCAGAGAGAGCAGTGAAAGATTACTTGCAACTGTGAATTTAAAATCATTACCCCTTATTGTGTTTAACATGTCTTTGGCCTCGTTTCATATTATTTTTATTTAGAAGAATGCATTTGTCAGTTCGAAGTATTGTAAATGTAGTTGGACTTATGCCAATTAATGGATTTTTTTCTATGTATCTGGTGTCTATAAACATGTAATCTGCATCCATGGCCAGCATAATTTGTCCTTTGGAACAAATGGTATTGTATGGAATCAGGTGCAATCCTTTGGGAAAAGTATTCTGATATCTGCATATGGATGAAGGATCATTTACATATTTATCTATCACTGGCAGCATTTCTGTGGTTGCCAGAGCTGCGGCAACAGAGTATGTTGCTATGGAAACGTGTCTGCCTGTCAGGCTGCATTTAAGTGTGTTTCCGGTATCCAGGTACCCGATAGCATTTGTGATACGATTTTTTTTCCCAAGTAATACATTTGTCAGAATGTTCAAATAATTCACTTCTTTTATTTAATGCACTATGAATTATAGATGTAGGAGGGTAAGAAATTAGTCGCATTAAAATAAATGAAGCCACGATATTTCGATTGAATTTTTAAAATGTTGATGGATATGTGGTTAAGTTTTTCAATTTACGACTCTATATTAGAAAAATGTGTATAAATCTGTGGATAATGTGGAAAAGTGCTAAAACGCACCAAAATGTGCAAAAAATACAGACAATTTGCGACATAGAGTGATATCTATCGAAATATAATGATAAAAAATGGAAAATGAGTATATGGGAGAGAAAATTAATCCTGAGCTTGAATTGGCGATTGAATCATCGGAATATAGCAGGGATAACAGTCTGTATCTTGGATATGATGCGGACAAAGATACCTGGCTGCTTGTGCTTAGATATACAGGAGATATTGATGATCTGATAGGGAAAGTTATAAATGAATGCGTGTATCTCCTCGGAGGCTTCGCAGTGATAAAAATAGATACATCAAAAATTGACATTTTACAGAGAGATTCCAGGGTGCTTTATATTGATAAAGCTAATTATTACAGTTATGGGACAACAGGTAATTATTATGAGAAATATATGTCGTGCATATCAGAGAGTTTTGATGAAAAATATGGTCTGACTGGCAAGGGTGTGTGTATAGGAATTATTGACAGCGGCCTTGATATAAGAAATGTAGATTTTGAGTGTAATGGAAATACAAGAGTGGTATCATATTGGGATCAGAACATGTTATATGATTTCAGGTATCCTAATCGATATGGCGTTGGCAGAATATATGAAAGGACAGAGCTTTCGCAGATGTATTCGGATGGTCTGACTCCTGGGACGTCAGCGCAGGACCATGGAACTGCCGTGACTTCGGTTGCAGCCGGAAGCACGACAGGAGTTGCGGTGCAGGCAGATATAATTATGGTTGAGCAACAGACCGATCATAATTACCCGGACACTATAAGTA
>CAKQQK010000087.1:0-13312 GCA_934270935.1 uncultured Coprococcus sp.
AAGTATAACCATCCCATCCGAAGAGCGTAAGATGAAGATGTTTCCTGTGGATTTTGAAGAGTTTATGTTGTATATGGATGAAGAACTTCTGTTGGAGTATATCAAGGAGCATCTTAAAGAAAAGAAGCCGATGGATTTAAAATTTCATCAGAAGGCGATGCATCTTTTTAAGGAGTATATGCTGGTAGGTGGAATGCCACAGGCAGTTGTGGCTTTTAAGAAAAATTCCAGGAATTTTGCAGCTGCAGATATTGAAAAGAGAGATATCATATCGCTTTATCGGGATGATATTAAAAAATCAGCGAAACGTTACAATTCCAGGGTATCTGCGATTTTTGAAAATATTCCGGCATATTTATCAACTCATGAAAAAAGAATTATACTTAGTGAGATAGAGAGCAATGCCACTTTTGCAAAATATGATGATCCGCTTTTCTGGCTCGATGATTCTATGATATGTAATTTGTGCTATAAATGTAATGATCCAAATGTTGGTTTTGCGTTAAATAAAAATGAGTCATATGTGAAATGTTATATGGGAGATACAGGGCTGCTTGTCAGTCTTGCGTTCAATGAAAATGAGATTATGGAACAGCAGTTATATAAACAGATTATGGATGAAAGGCTGTCTCTTAATCAGGGGATGATATATGAAAATATGATCTCGCAGATGATCGTGGCCATGGGAAAGAAGTTATATTTTTATACAAGATACAGTGAGGAAAAGCACAGAAATGACATAGAAATAGATTTTCTGCTTTCAAATGAGAGTAAAATGAATTTTAAGATGTATCCATTTGAAGTAAAGTCATCAAAAAACTATTCGGCAATCTCTCTTGGTCGTTTTAAGGAAATATATGGTAAGAAAATAGCGGTTCCCTATATTATTCATCCTAAGAATTATTATAAAGATGGGGATATTGTTAAGATACCTCCATATATGTTCCCGTTTGTTTTTGATTAGTTTATAGTAGATAACTGGTAAGAGGTTTACAAAGGAAAGGATGGTGCAGGATGAGCTACGTAGAATTTCGTGATGTAAAGAAAGTATACAAGACAGGAGAGGTGGAGATCAATGCTCTCCGTGATGTGGATTTTGAGATAGAAAAGGGAGAGTTCTGTGTCATAGTCGGAGCCTCCGGTGCTGGCAAGACTACTATCTTGAATATACTTGGCGGTATGGACACTCTGACAAGCGGCAGTGTGAAGCTGGATGGCAGAGAGATATCAACTTTGAATAAGAAGCAGCTTACGGCATACAGAAGGTATGATGTGGGATTCGTGTTCCAGTTCTACAATCTGGTACAGAACCTCACAGCACTTGAGAATGTGGAGCTTGCGGCACAGATCTGCAAGGAACCGCTGGATGCTGCGACAGTTCTGAAGCAGGTGGGACTTGAGGACCGTATGGCGAACTTCCCGGCACAGCTCTCAGGTGGTGAGCAGCAGAGGGTTGCCATAGCGAGGGCACTTGCAAAGAATCCAAAGCTTCTGCTCTGTGATGAGCCGACCGGAGCTCTGGATTACAACACAGGCAAGGCTGTGTTGAAGCTCCTTCAGGATACATGCAGAAATACGGGAACGACAGTTATAGTCATAACGCACAACCAGGCACTCACAGCTATGGCGGACAGAGTCATCACGGTTAAGAGCGGAACTGTGGAGAAAGTGGTTATGAATGATAACATCAGGAACGTTGAGGATCTGGAATGGTAGGTGGCCTATGAAATCAATGATGAGACGCACGACATTTCGTGAGATAAAAAATACATTTGGAAGATTTGCAGCCATCATGGCGATCATAGCCTTGGGCGTGGGATTCTTCTCGGGGCTCAAGATGACGAAGCCGGACATGATGAATACCATATCGAATTTCCTTGACAAGGGAAATTTCTATGATCTGCATCTTCTGTCAACTCTGGGATACACGGATGATGACGTGGATTCATTTGCCGGGGAGAAGGATGTGCTGTACGCTGAGGGCGGTTACAGCCTGGATGTCCTATACAAGAACCAGGGTGAAAATGACAGGGCGTTGAAGACTATGTCGGTCCCGGAAAACATCAACAAACTGAACCTTGTGGATGGACGCATGCCGGAAAATGAAGATGAATGTGTTGTAGATGCCAAGATGGACAGTATAAAGATAGGTGATGTCATAGAGGTGGCAGATGACGATTCTGCAGAAGGTAAGTCGGACGGGAAAGCAGACAGCGATATCGCTGACCCGGGAAACAAAGGCGATGGCAGCAGTACACAGGATATACTGAAGGTGAAGAAGTTCACCGTTGTCGGAACTGTCAACTCCCCTCTTTATATTAATTTTGAAAGAGGTACCACAACCCTTGGAAACGGTAAGATCGCGGGCTTTGTATATGTCAGCCCTGAAGCATTTGACAGTGAATGCTACACCGATGTATATGTGAAATTTGACAGAAAGTTTGATCTGTATGCCGATGAGTACGAAGACTATATAGACGACAGGAAAGACGAATGGGAGTCAATATGTAAGACCAGTGTGTTAGACAGGTATAAGGATATCCTCATGGCAAAGGGTATGACGGAGGATATGGTGAAGGACATAACGCTGGATGATGCAGATGGTGTGAACTATTACATACTCGGCAGGGAGACGAATATCGGATATGTCTGCTTTGAGAGTGATTCAGACATAGTAAATGGAGTTGCAAAGGTTTTCCCTGTATTTTTCATACTGGTTGCCGTTCTTGTGTGTATGACTACCATGAACAGGATGGTTGAGGAGCAGCGATCTATGATAGGGATGCTGAAGGCTCTCGGCTATGGCAAGGCTGCGATCATGGGAAAATATATGATCTATTCGGGGACTGCGGCGGTGGTAGGATGTGCAGGTGGATATCTTATAGGTACATATGTATTTCCGGAGGTTATCTGGTATGCATATAATATGATGTATATACATCTGCCGCTTGAGAGAACCACAGACTGGACGCTGGTGATTGGTGTGCTGGCAGCCTCGCTTCTGTGCACTGTAGGTACAACGTGGTTTTCCTGCAGATACGAGCTTTCTGAGACTGCGGCAAGCCTTATGAGGCCTAAGGCTCCGAAACCTGGTAAGAGGGTGTTCCTTGAGCATATCCCATTTATATGGAAGAGACTGAAATTTCTGAGAAAGGTAAGTGTCAGAAATGTATTCAGATATAAGAAACGTTTTTTCATGATGATAATAGGAATAAGCGGCTGTACTGCGCTACTGCTCACAGGTTTTGGAATAAATGATTCCATAAGCGGATTTGCGGACAATCAGTATGGGGAGATACAGGTAGGAGATGGAGTGATAACACTGAATACAGCGATTGCGGGTGGTGAAGAAGATGAGCGCTTCAGTAGTCTGAAAGACCGGCTGGAGGAGGATACTTCCTGCTATGATCTCGTCAGTGAATCTACCTGGGATCTGGTGTGTGATGGCGGTGTAAAGTCAGTGAACATGGTTATCATGGAAGAACCTGAGCACGTTGACAGGTATATGAAGTTTGCGGATAAAGATGGTGCGGAGATAGAATATCCGGGCAAAGGGGAAGCTGTGATCAATACTGCGCTGGCAGAACAGTACGACCTCAAAACAGGCGATGTAATAACGGTCAGAGACAGTGAGATGAAAGAGATAAGAGTCTCCATATCAGGCATATTCAGAAATCATGTATACAACTATGTGTATATCTCGCCTGAAACATATGAGGATCAGATGGGGGAGGCACCACAGTACAAATCGGTGTACTTCAATCTTAAGGAAGGCGCAGATTCGCACGAGATATCTGCCGATCTCATGGGTGATGCAGAGACCGCATCAGTGACTATCAACAAGGATATGAAGAACAGGATATCCAAGATGATGGAGAGTCTGAATTACATAGTAATTGTAGTTATACTCTCGGCGGGGGCGCTTGCATTTATCGTTCTCTACAACCTGACAAATATCAACATCACAGAGCGCCTCAGGGAGATAGCGACCATAAAGGTTCTGGGATTTTTCAAAAACGAGACTTCGGCTTATGTGTTCAGGGAGAACAGAGTCCTGACGACATTCGGAATCGCTGTGGGACTTGTGCTTGGAGTGTTTTTACATGCATTTGTCATAGGACAGATCAAGGTGGATATGGTCGCATTTGATACATATATAGCGCCGATGAGCTATGTGTACAGTATCGTTCTGACATTTGTGTTCAATTTCCTTGTCAACAGAGTCATGTCAGTCAAGCTTGATAAGATAAATATGGCGGAATCGCTTAAGTCGGTGGAATGATCCTTTCATATATGGCATGTAACAGAATAGTTTAGATGTTTATTACGATCCACAGGGCGTACAGTATAGACGGTACGTTCTGTGGATTTTTTTGCAAAAGAGTTGTTTTCACCGCCTGTTACTAGCCTTTTGGTTAGTGTACATTGAAAAACACAGCAATTATAATTGTAAATATATTATTGATATCAGAATGTGGCAGCTTAAAACGGCTGGTGCTTATGGTTAGTTTTTTAAGTGAAAGGGAGGAAGAAATTATGAGAAAGAGGGCGATAAGCTGGGCGCTGACGGCCAGTATGGTGCTATCTATGCTGTCCGGATTTATTCCCGGGCAAAAAGCATACGCGGCGGACAGCTCGAAGAAAACAGGCAAGACGGTGGTCGAGACAGAGATTGACGAGAGTACATACAAAGCTCTGGGTCTCAGCACCGATATAGACAAAAGCAAAGCTGCGGTGCCGTATGACAAGGATAATATATCTACATTTGCAGAGGTGAATGAGGTATACGTTGCGGCAAACGGCAATTACAGAAACAAGTACACTGTGCGAGACGGATTTGACAGGATTGGAGATTTCAAGGACAGGACTACAAAGGTAAACAGCAGCCTTGGCAATCTGTACGGAGCGTATGGTTTCTATGATCTTGGCGAAGATAATGTGAAAGTGGAACACGGCGGATCGGGAGACAGTAACATAAGCAGCAACATGGGAAATGTTCTAAAAAAGGACAGTAATGGTTTTAACGGCCTGTATGCGACAAGCGTTGCATTTGATGGAGGCGACGGAAAAACCAACTACGTTGCGGAGCTAAGAGTACATGGAGATAAAGTATTCAGTCCAGCTGGATGGAAAAGTATTAAAACTGTCATAGACGGCAAGGAGTACCGCGGAAAGATAGATGTGAATATTTTCAAGATAGCAGCTGATGGTACAAGATATTCAATTGCTACGCTTACCCCTACTTTAAACAAGAATTCTACATATAGCGATGGACTTTTGTATTTTATCAGAAGATACCAGCAGGAGCTGGATGCGATGTTTGAGATCGAAAAGGCCGATCTGAATGGAGATGGCTTTGAAGATCTTCTCGTATACTGTGGAACTTACGAGGATAGAAATATAAACGATCAGAACATACGCTATGCCATAGTCGATGTATATTATGGCAAGGGAAACGGCAGGTTCACAAAGGGAAATAATATAAGCATACCGGGCGGGCTTGCATCTAATTATGAAAGTGGAACGGGTGGATCGTGGTGTGATTATGGAATAGGAAGAGCTCCTGTGGTAACTCTGGCCGGCGGTGATCTGGAGCAGGATGGCCGGGATGAGGCCGCGGTTGCCGTATCTGGATCAGTTCAGAATCGCAACATGGCAAAGGCAGGTCATATGACCGTCTATACATATAAAGACGGCGGACTTGTCCCTATAGAAGGTCTGAATGAAGTGTCACTTGGAGACACAGATGGCAAAAAACAGAACTACGGAATGTATGCTGCAAACTGTGCATTTGGCCGGTTTAAGTATCCTGGATCAGGAGCCATGGTCACAGGACTTATAGTTGGTGGATATTATTCGAGTAATTCTCAATATTTGCAGATGGAATATGAAGCCACGCAGGCTGCATACAGATACGTATACTACGATAGTCTGACGGATAATTATGTGTTGTCAGATTATCATACGAGAAGCCTGGGGACTAAGAGTAAAGAAATCGTGAAATATCACGAGGTTAAAAATAAAGAATATTACAGACCTGTGAATGCACCTCTGGCGCTTGCGTGTGCAGACCTTAAGGGCATGAACGGCAATAATGAAAATGACAGTGTGCTTTTTGGCGCAGAGGTATATGCTTTCTCACTGGAAGATGGCGGAATAACAGGTTCGGAGATAGGAAGCATGAGTATATGTACCGACCAGCGCAATCAGGGCAACGACAAGAAGAAAAAAGATCAGGTGTGGATCGGCGATGTCAGGGTTGGCTGTGTCGATAAGGATGCCAAGGGGAACAATTACAGACAGAGTTTTGTGTGCGTTGTGGGAGTGCACAGAGAGAAGAAACTCAATGATAAAGATGATTATTACTGGCTGGACATAGCGACATTTTCTATGGATGGCGGCAGCCCATACAGCAGTCAGGAGGGTGTAGTATGCCAGTCGAACAGCAGACAGGATATGTATGGAACATTTGTTTCACTGTGTCTTCCGGATATTGATAATGACAGTGTGCGGTTAAAGTACGAGGGAGAGTATCCGGTATACACAAATCCAGAGGTCTATGCAATCCTTCAGGCAAGTCCGTATTTTGATGATGTTCAGGAAGTATATGAATATGTAAATAACGGTGGAACATCATATTCAACAAGCAAAGGTTCATCGAACACGGTATCAGCTAACTTGTCAATATCAGTTGGCGCGTATGTGTCGTCGGAGATCCAGCTCATCGGAGCAGGTGAGGTAGAGGTTGAACTTTCGTATGGAGCAAGCTTTGAATATGCAAATACAAAGACAACGGAATATGAGATAACATATAATGCCGCAGGTGGAGGTTCTGATCAGGTTGTTCTGTACTGTTTGAAATATATGTATTACGAATACTCCATATATGATCCGATTGCGAGAAAATGGGAGCCGGTGGTTATGCCGGTATGTCTCGGACCTTCAACTTCAATCATAGATGTGGCAGATTACGACAAGGTTGCAAGAAGGAGCAAGGGGCTCAACGAGATATATAATAATATTCTGAATAACACAGCGGGAGACCCTGCTACATACCAGACTCTTGGAGGTAAATTAAAGTACGCCTATCAGTCAGGTGGAAATAACAATTATTCTTCTGTAAATGCCAGCTCTGGTGCAGATCAGACTCAGACGATATCTGTGACTGATGAGAACGAGTATTCAACTGAAGTGTTCATTGAGGCGAACGAAAAGCTTGGTGCCGGAGGCGGAGGACTCGGTAATAAGGTCATCGTCGGTGTGACATCAAGCCAGCATGCGGGTCTTGGTCACACCTATGTAAGCTCGAATGGTGTTACATACAGTGGAACGGTGGACAATGTTCCGGCAGACTGCACAGGCTTCTCATTTGACTGGCAGCTGCGAGTGAACACTGCAAAGCTGAACAGCGACAGTGATTCAGTGTTCGTCATTGGCTATGATGTTAAGAATGTTGTTCGTCCGGCGCGTATGCCGATGGGACTTTCTGTTGTCGACACAACGAGAAACAGTGTCAGTCTTGAGTGGTCACCGTCCAATGATGCAGATTACTATGAGGTCTGTATCGTTGATGCAGGAGGTAATTACAACAGCAAGGCAGTTGTGCCATATACAGTTACTGACTATGAAGTGAAGGGACTATATTCCAACAGGACTTACACATTTGCAGTGAGGGCTCTTCAGGCAAATGGTTCAAAGAGTCTGTTCAGCCGCCCTGCAACCGCGACGACACTTCAGGACAGTTCTAACTTCCATATAACAAAGAACCCTGATGATACAAATACGTTTGCCGGTGGAAATGCAGAATTTGCGGCAAATGCGGTTTATTATGATGGGGATGGAGTAAACCAGAGCGTTGGATACAACTGGCAGGTTAATACAGATAATGGATGGAGAAGCGTATCGACAGGAGGCAGCAATCCTACGCTCAGACTTACTGATGTAAGTGATGAAATGGATGGAAACGAATATCGATGCAGAGTTTATTACAACGACATCACACTCTACACCAAGACTGCGACACTCACTGTAAATAAGGCGGACAGCAAGGTCATGCTTCTGGCGCACAACGATACCGAGAATAAAGATCTGTCGGATGGCAGCGTAGTCAGGGCATCGGGCTCAGAGACTACAAAGGTGGAGAACGTGACTAAGGAGAGAAATCTTATAACAGTCACATCCGGAGTCAGGGAATATATTCTTGTCAGCGACGGAACAAACTATATGTGGAAAGATAGTGACGAGAATTACTATCCATGCAGCGTAAGCGTCAAAAAGGACAGCGATGGTTACGTGGATGAATCACAGACATTTAAAGCATCTGATGTGGGCGGCACGGCATATGGTGTGAGTGAATCAGATTTCATCGCAGATATTGATGGCAATACTTACAAGCTGGCCAGCGTAAATGCAGATGACTATGCAGGTGAAAAGGTGTCATATGTATCTGATGATGTTACATATGACAGGATACTCGCAAAATGGGTATCAGAGGATGGCAGCAAGAACTTCTATCTTCTCGGAAACACATCGGGAAGTGAAGACAGTACGGTGTACTATTATGTGGCAGATAGTGAAAGCGGAAGTTTTACGATGACTTCAAAGAAGACTCTGAATGTGTCAGATACTGTCAAGGTGGTCCAGACTGATCTCAAATCAGTATATCAGACCAAGACGGTCAGATCTGAGACCACAGGGGCAGAGGTCACATATACAGGAGACAAGATCACACTCAGCTGTCAGCCGAAATCACTGTCAGGTGAGGATGTACAGGGAGATGTGGAATTTGTCATCACAGGACCTGAGAGCAAGCGCATAGCTGGTAAGTATGACAGAGCAAATGGCTGCTATACTGCACAGTGGGAGCCATCCGGACAGGGAATATACAACGTATATGTATACTTTGCAGGAAACAAACAGTACAACGACAGTATATCTGACTCGATGGCTATATATACCTCATTTGAGGGAAAGACGAACATGAATCTGACCATGCAGGATAATGTAAGATATGGAGATTCAGTGAAGATGTCTCTGGAGAGAGTGTCATACGACAATACAGGAAAGCTTCAGGATATCACGGACGATTCAGAATACACTGTCAAGATAAAGAATAATAAGACAGGAAAATTTGAGGACACAGACAAATACGAACTTGCAAACGGCGTGTTTATACCGAAGTCTATTGGAATGTTCCAGATAACGGCATCAAATGGCGGAGACAAGACCCAGAAGAATATAAATGTTGGAAGGACACAGCTTGAGATAGCTGCCCAGGATACAGAGAAAAGTGTAAATGATTCTGTAAGAGAGTGCGAGGATGCGGTGATAACAGGTCTCAAGGCATGGGATACCGACATAATGCCTCAGAGAGACAGGGATTACGAGCTCGGATCATATGGAGTAAGTGGGCTGCTGCCGGGTATATATGATATAGATGTTGCATACGTCAAGGTGGGCGATCAGCATTCACAGGTTATGAATGAACTTGAGAAGAACTATATAATAAACCTGGTTAAAGCATCATACACACTGACAGGAAACGTGTACACCGTTACTGCCAGGCCGGCAAATACACATGGTACAGTTTCAATCAAGTACCAGCAGCCTGGAAATGAAAACAGTGACGGACTCACAGTTGACAGTGGAACAAGACTCCCTGAGAACTCAACGATCACTTTAGCTGCTACTCCTCATAAGGGATATAAGGTTAAGAGCTGGTCACTAAATGGAAAGACAGTTACGGATCCACAGTGTGGAACATCCGGTGGCAAGGCGTGCAGCGATGACCAGATCCAGATGGCTAAGCTGAAAGCAAACATGAATGTAGCAGTAAACTTTGAGCCTGTATATCACAAGCTGACATACAAGCCGGACAATGAGGCTCACGGAAGACTCAAAGCAAACTATGTGACGGATGGAACAATTGGAAAATCATTCGGTTCAGGTGCAAACATTCATATAGAACAGAAGGTGAGACTCACTGCGGTTCCGGCAGCAGGATATGTTCTGGATCATTGGACTGTTACGGGAGAAGATGGAGTTCCGGAGACCGTTCTCGCGGAAGATGGAGTGACAAATAACACATCTCTCACATATGATGCAGAGGAGATCAGCGAGGATACACTTATCACGGCATATTTTGCAGAGGCACAGAATTTCAAAATATCAGTCTCGCCTGTAACTGTTGGAAGCGATGGAAAGACTACAGTGACAACAGGTGTGGATGTCACAGTCAAGGCTCAGAGAGTTGACGGCACAGTGACTATAGAGAGCGGTGAAGACGGTATATATGAAGTCAGCCGAGGCGACAACGTAACCATTCAGGTTACAGTTCCGTCAGGACTCCTTCTCGACGGATGGTTAGCAGCAGATGGACAGGAACTTGGAACTATATCAGCGGATCTCAGGACGATGACAGTGTATGATATAGCTTCAGACCTCGATTATACAGTTAAGTACACTGCGCCGAACAGATACAAGGTGACATATGGTGCGGATGATGATGCAGCTGGTGTGGTAGATGCTGTGGCTAACGGAAGTGCAGACGCACTTACATCCGGTGACAAGCAGCTTCAGGGAAGTGACATAGTATTTACAGCAACTCCAAATGAAGGCTATGAGATAGCATACTGGGAGGTAAATGGCGAGAAGGTTGATGCTGAGGCAGAAGGTGCTGATGCCCAGAGGTATGAACTTGAATATCTCGGCAAGGATACAAAGGTTGTCGTATACTTCTACAAACAGCCGGTTGTGTCGTGGACATCAGGAAATGACACAGAGATGACTGCAAAGTCAGGAGATTCTGATCTGGCAAATGGCGGCTGTATCGCATATGCAAGTAAGGATGATCTGAAATTCACATTTGCGGCGAAGAGAAATTATGAGATAGCTGACATAAAGGTAAATTATGCAGGAGAGGATGTATTCAGTCTTGCGGAGGACAGCGGAGAAGGAAAACTGGCTGAGACTGCGGATGCTGAGTCCGGAACAGAGAGATACACATTTACGTGGAGTGCTCCGGCAGATGGATTTACAGGGGATGTGACAGTAAATGCCACATACAGAAAGATCACACCATCCGTGAAGGCTGAGTATTCTCTGAAGGTGATAGAGAAGGCTTCTGCTGGAGAGACGTCAGGAAAGACACACGGCTCTATAAGCGCAGATGTGTCAAGAAAAAATCTCCCTTCATACATACAGATAGGAGATACCATAAGTGATGCGACAGAGAGCAAATCCGCACAGATCACAGACATATACAGAGATTCTGTCATCACATTCAAGGTTGTACCTGATGATGGATACAATGTAAAAGAGTGGATCATAAATGGACATAAGCTGACAAGCGAGACGGAGAATATAAAGTTATATTCAGACAAGAAAGTAAATGATACCCTTAAGATCACGGTTGCCGGAGATTCATCTGATGTGACAGTTATGGCTGGTCTTGAGCTGGTTGGTGATGTACTCACATTTGGCCCTGAGACAGAGGGAACAGGTGAGGTGAGCGCCATGATCACATCTACAAAGCTGGTGCTCGAATCAGGAGACATGATAGGTGCTGCTTCAGATGTGGAATTCACAGCGGCGGCTGCAGAAGGATATGAAGCTGCAGACTGGCTTGTAAATGGAATCAGCCAGGGCGTGGCAGAGAAGACATTTGCATACAAAGTGCCAAAGGATACGAGAGTTGACGTGAGGGCTGTGTTTGACAGACCTGTATACAGGATAACATGGTCGGCGGACGGAGATGGACAGATAGAGGCAGAGAACGTGACATCAGGAGAAACACTTGATGGAGAATCTGCGGATATCAGAGGCGACAGAACGCTTAAGTTTACAGCAATCCCGGATCAGTATATGGAGTGCACAGGCTACACGGTCAGGACTTCAGAGGGTGAGAGGCAGTACAGTGCATCCGAGCTTGAAGGGGATGTGCTTGTCATAGACAAGGTGTCATCGGATACAGATGTCACAGCTCATTTTGCGAAGAAAGAGCTTAAGGCTGTAATTACATTTGCGGCAAATGATCCTGATCTTGGAACGGTGTCTGCGGTATACGGAACAGACAAGAAGGCGATAGTGAGCGGTGAGAGTCAGATAGCAGGCGGGGATGTCATCTTCACGGCAGCTCCTGCAAAAGGCCAGATGATAGAGGGCTGGTATAAGAACCCTGAGTGCACAGAAGCCATAGAGGGAACGAATCAGGAACAGTCTGAGTACAGCGCACACGCAGTATATGCAGACCTTGCTGTGTATGTGAAGTTTGTGGAGATTCCGGAATATACAGTAAAACTTGGAATAAACGGAACTGGCACTGCTGACATAGAGGCAGAATCTGAGGGTGTAAAGCTCGACATTGTGTCAGGCGAGGTCAAGGTAAAGCGTCATGCAGATCTCAAGGTGACAGTCAGACCAAGGGATGTATACAATACAGTAGAGTACTGGATAGTTGACGGAGAAGAAGTCGATAAGACAGAACTCACATACCAGATAGATGATCTGACGGAGGACAGATCGGTATATGCCTATGTATCGCCATCACTTCTGGTCGATGTGATTTTTAAGGACAGTGATCCGGTCAAGAAATACGACAAGATCGATATCAGAGCCGGATATGTGGCTGAGGACGGAGATGAATCAGGACTTAAAGTCATAAATGCTGAGAACAATTCAGTCAGAGTGGGCTCCGGAAAAGATGTAAGTTTTGAGATCACACCTGGCGATGACTACATGATACAGTCATGGACAGTCAGATACATGAGAGGTGACAGGGTAGTAAAGGAAGAGTCTGGAAAAGACTTTGGATTCACAAATAAGATACTTCTTAAAAATGTGACAAACAGTATAGAGGTAAGTGCTGAGCTGGTAGACAGGAAGGGCTATTATATACCTGCAGAAGGTTACTATAACCAGGCAAATGAGCTGGTGACAGATAGTGCAGAAGGTGAAGCAGGAAGTGAAGCGGCCTACACGGTATCAGAGCTTACAAAGCAGCCTGACAATGTTGTGTTCAGAGCTGAAGATGGCTCTGTGATAGACAATATGGTGAGAGCAAACGGTGATGCCGGTGTGACGATCACACCTGAAAATGGATGGAGGATCAGAGGTATAACTGTATCTGATGCTGTTTCTGGGCAGGAAGAGAATCTTATGACAGTGACTCCAGTGCTCGCAGAGGATGGCACAGAAACCGGTTCATACAGAGTGGTATCTGAGAATGTGACAGAAAATATGACATTTACAGTTGACTCCGTCAGATTGTACACGGTCAATATTGCGGATACACAGCACGGAAAGATCACAGTTA
>CAKQQK010000088.1:0-13131 GCA_934270935.1 uncultured Coprococcus sp.
GTTACGAACTGTGGAACTGCTATTGATATGATAAAGAGTGTTCTCCACATCTTCGGAAGTTTTGTCGTCTTTGCATTGATTGCCTTGGCAAGAAGGATTCCGCCGATAAATGTGGTAACTGTAGCCATGACCGCCCATACAAGTGTCCAGCCAAGAACCTTTCTGAACGAATATCCAAATGTAACTGTCATGCTGTTTGAGAACAGGCTTGCAAAGTTCTTGAAGCCCACCCATGTAAACAGTGAGTTTGGTGGAAGGTGCTGCTGATCATAATTGGTAAATGCCACTGCAATAAGTATCAGTATTGGCAAAATGTTCATTATGACTACACCTATAGTAGGAAGTGTGAGAAGTGTTATGTGGAACTTCTCGTTGAAGAGTGCCTTCATATCTTCCTTGAATGTGTTTATATGTTCCCCATTCTCCTTCATCTGCTGAAGCTTGTACACTGTCTTGATATTGTGTATGTAGAAAAGTACAAACACCAGCATGATAAACAGCGCTACAACCGAATTGAGAAGGATCTGGAATGAATTGTCATAGTTATTTGTCGTTGTCTGCATGGTGAGTGGATCAAATACCTGCTCAAACTTTACAGTTCCAAGAGTTCCGAACTTGGCAAGGTTTGGTGCCGCATAGCCTATACACATTACAATGAACGCAGCTTCCACAAGCAGCATGATTATTCCATTGATGATCTGCTTCCTTGCGAAGTACCCTGCACCCATGATAACCGCTGAGAGTTTAACCCATATATCACCTTTTGCAAAAGCAACACCAAAATTCTTGAAGTATCTTCCTATAGCTTTAAAGAATCCTGATATTTTCTTCATGAAAAAGCTCCTCTCCGATAAAATGCCCCATATGCCACGAATGACATATGGGGCATCCTTAAATTACTTATATTTTTATTTTGTATATACAATATACTTTTCCCCGATTGGAGAAGTGTCTGTCATTACTCCTGTGATACAGGTGCATCAATTCCTTCTACAGCATTGTCGAGAAGTGTCTGAAGATCTGTTCCGTCCGGATTGCCCTGGGAAAGGATTGAACCAAGTGTCTCAGCAGGTGTCCAGTAGTTGCCGCCTACACGCTGTGGTGTTGCGTATGCTGCCTGAGCTGTAAGAGCTGAGATAGCTGGATCAGCCTTAACTTCATCTGACTCTGAAGCGTTGATGTTTGAAGGGCCAAGACCTCTCTGCTTAAATCTTGTAACCTGTGTATCCTCTGATGTAAGATACTCAGCAAGGAGCATTGACCAGCCTACATTCTTTGAATGTGGATTTACACCGATAAGCTTGCATCCTGAGAATGAAGCCATCTGAACCTGCTTGCCTGCAACTGTGTATGTAGGAAGCTTAGCTGCTGCATAGTTCTCGCCCCATGCTGCCTCAGCGTCTGCCGCTCTCCATGTTCCGTTAACTGCTGCACAGATTGTACCCTCAGCGATTGCTGTTGCCTGTGTAGGATCATCCATATCTACAAATACGCCAGTCTTGAAGAGATCAAGGATTGCCTGAGCTACATCTGTACCACCTGCCTGATTCCAGTTACATGTATTTGTAAGTCCGTCATCGTTAAGTGTAAGGTCAAGACCTGCGCCCTGGAAGAATGAGTATACATACCAAGCATCTGATACGTTCATAGCGATCTTCTTGTTTGCCTTCTTTGCTGCCTCGATCATAGCATCCAGTGACTGAACATCATCCTCTGTGAATACTGATGAATCATAGAACATGAAGTATCCGTTGTCTGCTGTCATTGGATATGCATATAATGTTCCATCTACAGAAGCTGCCTCTATAGAAGCTGCTACATTCTCTTTTGCAACATCAAAAGTATATGTAGCCTGTACCGGCTGAAGTGCTCCGGCCTTAACCAGCTCATTGATCTGGTCATCAGCAAATGCAAATACATCAGGAGCAGCCTCAACATCTACCAGAATATCGTCCTTTGCCTTTGACTCCGACTCAGCGCCAAGAGTGATGTTGAACTCAACGTCCGGATACTTTTTCTTGAAATCTTCAATAACCTGTGTTGTGAGGTCCTGATCTTCCTCAGAAGCCCATACAGAAAGATCTACCGTTCCTGTTGTTGCATCAATTAAATTCTGAATCGCATCATCTGATGATGCTGCTGCAGCCTGTGTTGTGCTGTCTCCAGCAGCTGCAGTTGTTCCTTCGTCCTTTGAATCAGCGTTGCCACATCCTGCAAGGCATCCCGCCATCATTGCAGCAGCAAGTGTAAATGATAATACTTTCTTCCTCATTCTTATGTCCTCCTCTAAAAAAATAATAAGAAATATTGTGTGTTTTTTGTTGTTCCTTTTTGTTTCCCGTGCGCAATCGGTTGTTCTTTGTACTTATATATTATCAGTTCTTCTTATTGTTGTCAACTACTAATTAGAATAACTTTTAAAATAAAAAATTATACATTTTGCACAATATATTATGTTTTGCCAAAGCATACACCCTTTATTTTCTGCGCACCCGATTGCTCACAATGCAACATGTTATATTTTTTGTGAAATTATCTCAATATATTATATACATTTTATATACTAACCACTATTTTTCACCATTACTTATTGCCTGAATTACATATCAAAGATGCACATTTATGCAATTTATAGCGCAGCAAATCAGATAATGTGATCATTTATTTATTTGCTCAGTCCATAACGAACTTCACAATTGCGCTCTTTTGCGCAACAGTCACCCATCCGGCGCATCTTCGTGTATGATATTGCACTGCAGCATTCAAAAATATAAGAGGATATCCGAATTCTCATCCAGATATCCTCTTATCTTCATTTTCCAGGCATACAAACACTACCTATTTTGTTGACTCTTTTAATCTGAGTTCATATCCCAGATGGGTCTTCTTCTTTACCTCATTTCCCTCTATATAATCCACAAGCAGTTTGCAGGCAACCATGCCGAGTTCCCTCGGGTCAAACTGCAGCGATGTTATAGCCGGCTGATAATTATTCAAAAGCGAACTATTATAGAATGAAGCAACCTTTACATCATCCGGAACCTTAACCTTCTTCTTGTCAAGTGCATTGAGCACATTCTGGCATATCCCATCATCCATACAAAGTATGCATTCTGCATTCTGCTTCATAACCTCATCCACAGCATGCTCGCACAGCACAGAATTATCTATGTCAAAGAAAATAATGCTGTTGTCAATCGGAACCTCCATGTCCTCCATAGCATCCAGGTATCCCTTATATCTGTTGAGTGTTACCACATGGTTCTTGTTGCCACCCATGAGGGCAACCTTTGTCATCCCCTTAGCCAGCAGAATGGATGTCAGCTCGCGGCACGCACTTCTGTGATCATGATCCACCTGAATGACGTTATCGTCTTCCATGCTTCCAACCACCACAAATGGTATATTCTTTGATTTCAGATACTCAGCCGGGGCATCATTGACAAGTGTACGTCCAAGAACCACCCCATCAACCTTGTGATTCTCCACAATCCTCTCCAGCTGACTCATGTCATCCGGCGCAACTGTACACACAAGCACATCATAATCCACAGGCGCCGCCATCTCCAGCAATCCCATCAGACACTTCTGGAAGAAAGGCAGATCCACCACACAGTAATCACTTGGCATAACCCACCCAATATTATACGACTTGGACTGCGCTAACCCCTTTGCTATAACGCTTGGCTTGTAATTATGTTCCTCTATATATTCCAGAACTCTGCGCCTCGTCTCGGCACCTATCCTTCCTTTTCCAGAAATAGCTCTGGACACCGTTGTCTTTGATATATTGAGAGCTTCTGCCACATCTGATATAGTCATCTTGCTCTTCTCAGTAGCTTCCCCCGTATTATCCCCATCTTTAATTGTAACAGTCTGCTGTTCAGACCCCATCTTCTCCATAATTTTCTCCTTATCCAAGTCTTCTGCCTGTTGCGCAACTTTCTCTGCGCAAACGGTTGCTCTATAAGTATATGATATCCTTTTTTACTTGATAGTCAAGATATTTTTCCATCAACAGGCGCCTTCAGTTCATTTTTGTATGATTACACATATAAAAACGATATAATTGTGCACATATTTCTCAGGCTATTTTTCCTTTCTGACCCACAGATCCCTCAGGGCCTGCTCCAGATATGGAAAATCAGCTGTCGGCACATCTCCTCCAAGCCTGCCCTCTTTCCTGCACACATCATACAGGCGTATCCCGAGAGATGCCACATCCCTTCGATCCTCCTCCGACATGCTGGCATACAGTATATCAAATTCTACAAGAGCTCTCAAATCCCCACCCCAGCCACTCACAAGCCAGGATATATCCGCAATCTTGTCATCTCCAAGAGCCAGGATACCATCAAACAGCTTCTCCATCTTATCGTCCTGCAGCCGTTTTTTCCTATCCTGCCAATGAAACAGAGCAGCTTCTGACACACCAAGTGCATTTGCTATAGCCGGGATATGTCTGGCGGTAGGCATGCGTTCCTCGCTCTCCCATTTGTAATAAAGTCCTTCTGTGATCTTGAGTCTATCTGGCAGATTCCTGTTTATCTCCGAAACAACATATCTGACTGTATACTTTGACGACCTGCTGTTTCTCCTGATATCACGCATATTATATCCTATCGAATCTGGCCTTTCACACTGGCTGCATTGTCCTTCATCTCTCTTCATACCTTTTCTCCTCTCAAATCCCCTAAAACTCAATAATAAAAACGCAAACAAAAATATGATCGAACACACATTATACTATATGTACAATTTTAATTATATAATTATCCTACCACTTAGTGCGTTAAAGTGCTACCATTTTGTCATGATAAATCAAAAGGAGAACTTATATGACCGACCCTCTCTTATGCCCCCGGGTGACGAAAAACATACCTATAAGCCAGAATTTTTGCAATCTAAACGGAATCGCCATGACAAACGATGAGAAATTTGACTTTATAAGAAACTACATCTCACTCATAGACTCCGAAACAAGATATCAGCCTGCAACCAGGGATTTTATTGAACGCTTCAATATGTCAGAATCCATCAGGATATTGGGCAGCTACACTGAGGCGGACAATTTTTTCAGGACAATGACCCACAACCAAACCCATCTTAATAATCTGCAAAATCTCACCCCACCGGATGTGTACTTTCTCTTACTGGAGCTCAAACTGTATCTAAGCGAAAGAATAAGCATAATTATCCAAAATAACTGTACAGAAACTATGGCTCTTCTCGAACAATACAAAAACCATTTTTCTTTTAACCCTCCAAACGCAAAGAAAACTGAGCAGAACCACAGCCCGCTTAAACACACACATCCGGTGTTTTTTGTTCCAGAGACGCCCCTGTACACAAGTACGGGCAATTCAATGTCCATAGACAACGCGATATACTGCATTACTTTTCTCATTGACATGATACATGCACAGAATGGCCCAGATGCCGATCTCAACGCATATTCTTTCTTTATAAATTTCAGGGATATGCTTTTCAACAACAAACACGATCATATACAACCCGACCAGATCATCCATGCGTGTAATTACGTATATGAACTTATTCCAGGATCAGACAGGAAAACCTGTGCTTCTGACCACGTATGTCTGTATGCACTTTTTACAGAGAGTCTATTTGAACTATACAGACACCTGAACGCCAACAACGGGGAATTATAAAAAGTCAAAATTATGGAAGAGTCAAAAAAATCCCTATCGCATAAGCGATAGGGATTTCAGAAGGGGGGAGTGGAGGATTCCTAATGTTTTGGGGTTTGGGGTTATGGGGTTACATTACATCGTATAAAGGGATTTCTACGAATTTCGTGCTAAGGGAACCCTCCATATATCAAAATATTGTGATTATCTTTTCTCATCTACCAGAAGTTATTTTATTAACTCCTTGGTATGCACATATACTATCAAAACACCTCAAAATTGTAAATACGCAATATTTTATAAAACGAAAGCATTTTTTTGTTGCAATTTATCAACGGTTGAACATTTCAATGTTATTTTTCATGTTTTTGATTGTAAAATGATTGTTTTAATTTTGATTGAGCGCTTTATTCGTCATTTTAGTTACTTTTCCAGCCAAAAACACTATAATTCTGGCAAATATGTCCACGCGTTTTTTTAAATTTTTTTATCCCCCAATCCCATTGCTGATAAACCAGACATGTTATATTATATTTATGTTTACAGATAATTATTTTATTAATGGGAGATTTTCATGAACGAAAACGATGTTCTTAAGGCCAGACTCAAAGACCTTGCCAATATGTCATACAGACAAAACCGATATACATACACTAACTTTATGAGTGCCGCCGACATGGAGGTATTTTTCAGCAACGTCGATGACCTGAGCTTTGCCGGATATCAGATATTTGGTGGAAGGGAATCCTGCGACAGAGTCATGATCGCCTTCGGCAGGGAAAGTGACATGGGGTACGCCGCTGAATTTCCCATATCAATGATAAAGATAGCCGCAGCTATAGACAAATTTTCAGATGATCTGAACCATAGGGATTTTCTTGGCGCCCTCATGAATCTTGGAATAGAACGCGAGATGATAGGGGATATTCTTGTAACTGAATCCGGATCAACCGGAAAACATTGTTCAGCATATATATTTTGTGTAGACACTGTCGCCAATTATATCATTGACAATATCACCAAAATAAAACGCACGAATGTAAAATGCCGTCTTTGCAAAGCAGACGATATTGACGCTGTGGAAGTCAAAAAAGACCCGTTACATATTATTGCCGCATCAGCCAGAGCTGACGCCGTGATAGCTGCGATAACCGGTCTTTCCAGAAGCAACACTTCTCTGCTATTCAGCGAAAAAAAGATTTCTCTCAATAACAGACTCTATGAAAACAGCAGCTATCAGCTAAAGCCAGGAGACATCTTCTCCATACGCGGGTATGGCAAATACGAATTTACCGGCACAGGATCAGTCACAAGAAAAGGCAGGCTCAACATAGATCTTCTAAAGTATGTATAACCCTTTCACGCATATACTCTTCATACCTCGATCTCATATCAGCGCGTCTTCCCGCGCTGATATTTATCTGTCTGCCATCCATCATACACACCCATGTACCTGAGTATTCCCTTATATACTCAAGATTAACTATATAAGACCCCTGTATCCTCACAAAATCTCTGCTTACAAGCCTAAGACGTTCTTCCAGGTCAGCCATGCATCCATAGAATGTATACCGTCTGGTATCCAATACAACATCTATCCTGCGTCTGTCATTTTCAAAATATAATATCTCATGAGGATTCAGCATATATCTAACCTTTCCAAACTGAAAAGACAATCCAGGACATCTGTCCTGATCGCCCACAGCAGATCTGATGACCTTATAGAAATTTCCAAAATTTACCGGTTCATATATCTGATAACACGGCTGGACATCATATAATTTCTTGTTTACACCTGGAGCTATCATCACCAGATTTATGTGCTCAGTTCTCTCTCTGAGAATATAAGCCACATCCCACTCTCTGTAAACTATCACTATATCATATGCCCCCGGTGTATCCACCGCCCAGATCAGCTGTTCTCTATTGTCATAATAATCCGTCCTGCAATGCATACCATGGATCCTGTCAAGCTCAGCCATGTATCTCCTGATCATCCCTGCTACATATGAATTTGAACAGTACACCGCTGCTTTAAGCATACTCCCTCCATTCCTGCAGTATGCCTCTGCAATGCTCTCCAGAATCCCCGTCTCCATATTTATCAGCTTCAGACAGATCGATATCCCAGACAAAATAGTCACATGTAACCCCCAATATTCGAGCTATGCTGACCAGTCTTTTGAGACTTGGCATACTCTTTCCATTCTCAAGGCGGCTTATGTACTTTCCATCGGCATACACCATCTGCCCCAGTTCCTCCTGTGTGAGTTCTTTCGCTTTTCGGGCATCCCTTATATGCTGCCCAATAATTATACTATTCATTTTTCTCCTCCCTCTCAGTTGACACCTTCTGGTTTCATCTGTTCCCCTCGAACATCCTCTTAACTTTACAACATATTAAGGTAGCAGAAAACCGCATCCCATGACGACTTTCGACATAAAATGCGGTTTTTAGTAAACTTTTTTACTTATCGTATATTTAATATTTATTTTGTGATGCCAAGCTTTATTGCCTCATCAGCCACAGCTTTCGCAACAACCTTTGCAACCCTCTCGTCAAATGCTCCAGGAATGATGTAATCTTCCTTAAGCTCCTCATCTGTGACGATGGATGCGATAGCCTTGGCTGCTGCCATCTTCATCTCTTCAGTTATGCCTGTTGCCTTGGCATCAAGCGCCCCTCTGAATATTCCAGGGAAAACGAGGACGTTATTGATCTGGTTTGGATAATCCGAGCGGCCTGTCGCCATTACTCTGACTCCGCCCTTTGCAGCTTCCTCAGGCATAATCTCAGGTGTAGGGTTCGCCATGGCAAATACGATAGGGTCTGCTGCCATCGATGCAACCATCTCGGCTGTCACAATGTTCGGAGCTGAAACTCCGACAAATACATCCTTGCCCTTCATGATCTCAGAAAGAGAGCCCGTCTGTCTGTCCTTATTTGTAATCTCTGCCATATCTGCCTGTGCCGGGTTCATCCAGTCCTGTCCAGGACACAGAGCGCCCTGCTTGTCCACGAGAACCACATTGCCTATACCGAGCTGAAGCAGAAGCTTACATATTGATATACCTGCTGAACCAGCTCCGTTGATAACTACATTTGCCTCGTCAAATGGCTTGCCGACAAGCTTCAATGCATTGATAAGCCCCGCCGACACAACGATAGCTGTTCCGTGCTGATCGTCATGGAACACCGGGATATCAAGTTCCGCCTTGAGTCTTCTCTCTATCTCAAAACATCTTGGAGCCGATATGTCCTCCAGATTGATTCCACCAAATACAGGAGCGATACGCTTTACAGTCTCAACGATCTCATCTACATCCTTAGTGTCAAGGCAGATCGGAAATGCATCCACACCGCCAAACTCCTTAAAGAGTATTGATTTGCCTTCCATAACAGGGATAGCTGCTTCAGGGCCTATATCACCAAGTCCCAGAACCGCTGTTCCATCTGATACTACAGCAACCATGTTGCCCTTGCATGTATATTTATATACGTCAGCCTTATTGTCACGGATCTTTCTGCAAGGCTCTGCAACTCCCGGTGTGTAAGCTGTGCTTAAGTCATCTCTGTTCTTCACTGCCACCTTGGACACTACCTCTACCTTACCCTTGTGCTCCTCATGCATCTTAAGACTCAAACTATTGTAATCCATGTCTGTTCCTTTCTGCGCCCCGCGCATACAATATTTTATCCACTGTACAAATAACAGTGTGTTTCTACATGGCGTTGCTCGGCAGTTCAGGATCTAAAACCCCACGGTCCCGCATTACGCCATCAACATCATAATACCCTTGACTCACTTTTTAGTCAACGATATGTGCCAGCATATGTACCCTGTTAAATGGGAAAGAGAAATAATATCCATCTGCGAAATCCGCAGTGTACTCAAGTATCTCTCTGGCGATCTGTATACCACAGTCCTCGCCTTCCTGCCTTGTGGCATTTTCGCCATATCTCTCTATAATCTCATCCGGTATCTCTATACCCGCCATCTCATTCTTCATGAACAGGGCGTTTCTCCTGCTGACAAGCGGCATGACACCCACAAGTATAGCTGCTCCCGTCTCGGCTTTCATATTCCTGAGAATCTGAGCCTGTTCCATCGAGAACACCGGCTGGGTCAGAAAGAATTCTGCCCCGGCTTCCATCTTTCTCTTTATTCTATCCACCTCAAACTTCGTATTCATTCTATTCTGGTTGATCGCTCCGCCGTAGGTGATCTTATCTCCGCCAAACACCTCTTCATTCATCGACTGGAGAAGTTTCATCATTCCCACCGAATCAAAATTGAACACACTCCTGGTGGTCTGTCTGAACATGACCGGAACCGGATCTCCTGTTATGACAAGGAAATCCTTTATGCCGTTGAGCTGTGCGCCAAGCACGCTTCCCCTGATGGCTATGGCATTCTTATCACGGCAGCACAGATGAGGCATAACACGAAGCCCCGTCTCCTTATGTACCTTCTCCGCCATAAGTATCGAATCCGCTCTGGTTCTTCCGGATGGAGAATCAGGAAATGTCACCACATCCACTTGTGACTGCTTAAGTATATGGGCTGCATCAAGCAGCTTCTGATCATTGACATCCACCGGCGGCGCCAGCTCCACAGCGATCAACTTGTGTCCGCCAGCATTCTTCATGTCTGCCCCGCCACGCTCCAGGCGGCCTTTGAGGAAATTATCCTTTGGCGCATTGTCAGACTGCTTTTTTTCCACATGAACCTTGGCAGTCTTCACAATATCCCCATTTTTTACCCGATCTGTAATCTGATGTATGTACTCGGGATTTGTTCCGCAGCATCCGCCTATGATATCTGCACCAAGTGCCGCAATATCCTGGATCTTGTCGATGAAGCCCTCTTTGTTGTCATTGAACACAAGTCTGCTCTGTGTAAACTTCGGATATCCGGCATTTGGCATGACAGATACCGGCTTTCCACAGTCCACGTCCAGTTTTTTCAGAAGCTGGAGCATATGATATGGACCAACTCCGCAGTTAAAACCAACACAATCCACATCAGGATCCCCTGCTGCCTGTGAAAGCAGTGCCTTTGCAGAGAATCCGCAGTTGCTGTATCCGAACTGATTCACACAGAACGACACCATGACAGGTGTATCTTTTCTGGCCTTCAGATGCTTAAGCACAGACTCAAGTACATTGAACTCAGGAAATGTCTCAAACCAGATGATATCCACTCCCAGATCCTGCATGGTCTCACCAAGCAGCTTGTACTGTGAAATTCTCTCGTTCATTGTAAGTCCCGCATCCGCAGGGATCGGGCCTATATCTCCGGCAATATACACCTTTTTGCAATCCATTCCAGTTTCGCCGGACTCTGTCACAACTGCATCATTCGTCCTGATGCAGCCTGCCTCCGCAGCTTCTTCTGCCACACACTTTGCAAGTTTTACCGCTGCGCGCACATTTGAAATGACATAATCCATATCCGCATCAAGGCTCGCTGTATTTGCCGCAAATGTATTGGTCCTTATAAGTCCGGCTCCCGCCTTCACGTACTCCTTATGTATCTCAAGTACCCGCTCAGGGTGGCGTATGTTTGCAAGCTCCGGAGCCACAGTTCCCTGCTCTCCGTACATTCCCACATAACAGGTTCCAAACGCTCCGTCTGCAACGAGTAATTTGTCTTTCAGATCTTCAAGTATATTCATTCATATCTCCATCCTAGTATTATTTTTTAACCACGTCTAAATCCGCATACTTACGCAGCGTACCATACACAGCCGTATCAATTCTATAAATTTACCGCTCTTCTCTCCTCGTCAAGTTCCTCAAGCTGTTTCACATCAAGATACTGGTCCGGAACCGCAAGCCAGAACCACCCTCTCGTCTTTATTGCTTTACACTAGCGAACCATCCTACATAGAATAATATAATACATCCTCTTAGTCAATTATTACTAGATTGAGATTATAAATCTATCGGATTGAATTTGCAAAATCTATCGGGTTGAGATTGCAGAATCTATCGGATTGAATTTGCAAATTTTATCGGATTAAGATTATAGAATCTATCGGATTTAGATTGCAAAATCCTTCGCATTATATTATCATATTTTATAAATATATATATCTATTTAGGTCAATAATATTTGTGACATATAAGAACGGAGAGCATATAGCATATGAAAAGAAAAGATTATAAGCCAAGACTTTTAGACAATATAATCGATAATTACTTAGAAGCATTTGGCGCAGTATGCGTAGAAGGTCCTAAATGGTGCGGGAAAACATGGACGTCATCATACCATTGCAAAAGCGAGATAACGATTGGCAATCCAGATGGAAATTTTCAAAATAGACAATTGGCACAGCTAAGTCCATCACTGGTTTTGGAAGGCGAAACGCCAAGATTGATAGATGAATGGCAGGAAGTTCCACAGCTATGGGATGCTGTCAGATTTAAGGTTGATCAAAACGGCAATAAAGGACAATTTATATTGACAGGATCTGCAACTCCAAATCACAAAGGAATATTGCATAGTGGTGCTGGAAGGATTGCAAAATTAAGAATGCGGCCAATGTCATTATTTGAAAGTGGCAATTCCAGCGGAAACGTCTCGCTTAAAGATATATGTAATAACAAGATAGAACCTCAAATATTAGGTGAGGTTAATCTGTCAAGCCTTATCGATTTTATTATAAGAGGCGGCTGGCCTGCAAACCAGGATACACCATTAAAACAGGCAGCATATCTTCCTAAGCAATATATCCGGGCTGTATTGGATGATGATGTATATCGAATAGATGAAATAAAAAGAGATAAGCACAAAATGGAATTACTTCTCCGCTCACTTGCAAGGAATGAGGCTACAACTGTGACAAACAAAAAACTTAAAAATGATATTAAAGAAATCGACAACGAAGATATTGATGTAGAAACCGTTGCCGCCTATCTGGATGTTTTTCACAGGCTCTTCCTAACCGATAATCAAAAGCCTTTTGAAGCAAAGCTTCGATCACCTATCCGCATCAAACAGGCGGAAAAGAGACATTTGTCAGACCCATCCTTAGCAGCTGCATTGTTAAATGCAACCCCTGAAATGCTATTGAATGATTTGAATACACTAGGATTCTTATTCGAAGCATTGTGTGAAAGAGATTTAAAAATATATGCAGAATCCTTTGATGCAGAATTATATCATTATCAGGATTATAACAACAACGAGATGGATGCAGTTATAGCAATGCCCGACGGAAAATGGTGTGGATTTGAAATAAAACTGGGCGCAAACCAAATAGATGCTGCTGCCGAAAATCTAATAAAAATAAAAAAAACAATTGAATCCAATGGCGGAATGGGTCCGGATTCATTATGTGTTATATGTGGATTATCCAATGCAGCATATCAAAGGTCTGATGGTGTATTCGTTGTTCCCATTACAGCATTGAGGAATTAGTGCCTGGACAGATTAAAAACAGGCTCTGCCTTGACAACGATCAAAGCAGAGCC
>CAKQQK010000089.1:0-12989 GCA_934270935.1 uncultured Coprococcus sp.
GGGTTGTTTCCTGCTCCGATCAGTCCCATCATTTCTACGTGAGCTGGTACTGATGAAGATCCTGCAAACTGTGCATCTGAGTGCATACGTCCAAGAGTATCTGTCATACCGTAAGAAGCTGGACCTGCAGCCATGTTATCTGGGTGAAGTGTACGTCCTGTACCACCGCCTGATGCTACTGAGAAGTACTTCTTACCCTGCTCGATACACTCCTTCTTGTATGTACCTGCAACTGGATGCTGGAAACGTGTAGGGTTTGTTGAGTTACCTGTGATAGATACACCAACATTCTCCTTGTGCATGATAGCAACACCTTCCTGAACATCATCAGCGCCGTAGCACTTAACTGTTGCACGGATACCATCTGAATATGCCTTCTCGTATACTACATTGAGCTCAGCCTTCTTGTAGTCATACTTTGTCTCAACATATGTAAATCCATTGATTCTTGAGATGATCTGAGCTGCATCCTTACCAAGACCATTAAGGATAACTCTAAGAGGGTTTTTACGAACCTTGTTAGCCTTCTCAGCGATACCGATCGCACCCTCAGCTGCTGCAAATGACTCATGACCTGCTAAGAAACAGAAGCACTCTGTCTCCTCCTCAAGTAACATCTTACCAAGGTTACCATGTCCAAGACCAACCTTACGATGATCTGCAACAGAACCTGGTATACAGAATGCCTGAAGACCCTCGCCGATAGCTGCTGCTGCGTCTGCTGCCTTTCTGCATCCCTTCTTGATAGCGATTGCTGCACCTACTGTGTATGCCCAGCAAGCATTTTCAAAACAAATTGGCTGAATACCCTTTACCTGATTGTAAACGTCAAGTCCAGCGTCCTTTGTGATCTTCTCAGCTTCTTCGATTGAGCTGATTCCATAGCTGTTAAGTACAGCGTTTATCTGGTCTATTCTTCTTTCATATGATTCAAATAATGCCATTGTCTCGTTCTCCTTTCCTCTTTTTCCGACTACTCTTTACGTGGATCGATGATCTTAACAGCGCCCTGCTCTGGCTTAACACGTCCATATGAACCTGAAGCCTTCTCCCAAGCTGTGTTAGGGTCATCACCCTTCTTGATAAAGTCAGTCATCTTTCCAAGAGAAACGAACTGATATCCGATAACTTCGTCATCTGCATCAAGTGCTATTCCTGTTACATAGCCCTCTGCCATCTCAAGGTAACGAACACCCTTAGCCTTTGTTGCGTACATTGTACCAACCTGTGAACGAAGACCCTTTCCAAGATCCTCAAGTCCGGCACCAACTGCAAGTCCATCATCTGAGAATGCACTCTGTGTACGTCCGTATACGATCTGAAGGAATAACTCTCTCATTGCTGTGTTGATAGCATCGCACACAAGGTCAGTATTGAGAGCCTCAAGAATTGTCTTACCCTGAAGAATCTCAGCTGCCATAGCTGCTGAATGTGTCATACCTGAACATCCGATAGTCTCAACAAGGGCCTCCTCGATAACGCCCTCTTTTACGTTAAGTGAAAGCTTGCAGGCACCCTGCTGTGGTGCACACCAGCCTACACCATGTGTAAAACCAGAGATATCTTTGATTTCCTTTGAGTAAACCCACTTTCCTTCTTCTGGGATAGGAGCTGGCTCATGCTTTGCACCCTTTGCAACAGGGCACATGTTTTCAACTTCCTTAGTGTAAATCATTGTGAAACTCCTTTCAAAATATGAATTCTTAAAAGCGGTTTCGAATTCTCTAATTCAAACCATCAGTGGTATTTTCTCACAAAACGGTTAGTAAGTCCATAGCTTATTGAAAATTTTTGTCGCATTTGCGTGTACTTTCTCGGGTACAACACACCTTATTGAGAATTTTTTTGATAAGGCTGCTTAACGTGGCTCTATGGCTTGAATATTCCCTGCTTTATATTTTAAAATAAGAATGTTATATGCCTAAATATCAGCACGGCAGTTCAAAACCCCAGCTGACTAACCTATATAACAAAACAATCAACCCTAAATAAATATATTTAAGGAATAGTTATAAATACATCAGGAGGTACACAAATGAGATTTATAGATCTGCATCTTCATACGACAGCTTCAGATGGATCATGCACACCTGCGGAAGTGTGTCAGTTAGCAATAGACAGGAATCTGGCGGCAATAGCCATCACAGATCACGACACTGTGGACGGCGTGGCAAATGCCATAAGCTATGCTGAAAATTTCAATAAGACACTGGCCAGGCAGGAATGTGCCGTATCAGACAGCCGTTTCTCATCAAGTGAAGATCACCATATAACCGTCATCCCCGGCATAGAGATGTCCGCCATATATCAGGGCGTTGAGATCCACATCCTTGGTTTCTATATGGATTACAAAAATCCCAACCTTCTCTCCCGCCTTGCTGCGATCAAACAGGGAAGACTTGACAGAAATGAAGCCATGTGCCAGCGTTTCCGCGCCGACGGCATAGATATGACCATGGATAGACTTCAGCACGGCAATCCTGACACAGTTGTCACCAGAGCACATTTTGCCAGAGTCCTCATAGCTGAAGGGGTATGCCGCGATATGAATCAGGCATTCAAGAAATACCTTGGCAAAAAGAGCAAATATTACATCCCTACTCCCGACATTCCGGCAGAGGACGCCATAGAGCTCATAAGAACATACGGAAAGGCAGCATTTATCGCCCATCCTCTTCTATACGGTTTTGGATACAGCCAGATTGAAAAAATGATCGATGACCTGAAACCATATGGTCTCTCCGGGCTTGAAGTGTATCATTCGTCAAACAACTCTTATGAATCAGGAAAACTGAGGGAGATTGCCAGAGCACACGGTCTGCTCATATCCGGAGGTTCTGATTTCCACGGCGCTGCCAAACCGGATATATCTGTCGGAAGCGGACGTGGAGGACTGCGGATCACAGAATCCGTATACCATGACATTTACGACTACTGCCATAAATGACATCCTGATCTCACAAATAGACACAAGTCAAATAAACCTAAGCTAGATACGCACTAGCCAGACACAAAAATACCGGCCCGCATCACCAGACCTTTGCCCATCCACTTTCATGGATACATGGCATCCGAATCTGGTCTTTGCAGGCCGGTAATTATTTTTCTGTCTACAGAATCAGAATTTATATCTTATTCTTTCCCTTGTCCTTGCTCTTATCCTTATCTTTATCTTTGTCATCCTCAGTTACGACTGCACTGCCCTGCTTCTCAAGCTCAGCTACTGCGTTCTTGTGCATAGGGATACGGCAGTTCTTGTTGTTACCAAACTCAACGATGATGGTTGTGTCATCAACAACATCGAGGACTGTTCCATAAAAACCGCTTGTTGTCATGATGTTGTCACCTGGCTCTATACGGTTCTGCATCTCCTGAGTCTTAGTTCTCTGCTTCTTCTGTGGTCTGATCATCATAAAGTAGATGATTGCACCAAAGATGATAATGTACACAACGATGAACATTACAGATGAACCCTGATTTGGGTTTGTGTTTGCTAAAATAGTTGAAAGTGAATTCATTCCGTAGTCTCCTTATAGTTTATTATTTACAGATATTATATCACCATGTAAATGCATGATACCTACTGCTCTCCACCAGCAAGGCTCTCAAGCATTGATTTCTTGTATGACTGATATCTACCTTCTTCAATAGCCTCTCTGATTTCCTTCATCATATTATTATAAAAATACAAATTATGCAAGACACAAAATCTCATACCCAGCATTTCGTTTGCTTTTAACAGATGTCTTATGTATGCCCTGCTGTAATGCTGGCATGCCGGACATCCACAGCCCTCCTCTATAGGTCTGTCATCGGTCTCGAATCTGGCATTCTTGAGATTCAGCTTTCCATGCTTTGTATACACATGGGCGTGTCGTCCATTTCTTGATGGATATACACAGTCGAAGAAGTCAACGCCTCTGTCAACGGCCTCAAGTATATTTGCAGGAGTTCCTACACCCATGAGATATGTCGGTCTGTCCTCCGGGAGGTGTGGCACTGTCACATCAAGAATGTGGTACATCTGCTCTGCCGTCTCTCCGACAGCAAGTCCTCCGATGGCATATCCAGGAAGATCAAGCTCACTTATCCTCTTCGCATGGTCTATTCTGATATCATCATATACTGCGCCCTGGTTAATTCCAAAAAGCAGCTGATTCTTATTGATCGTATCTGGCAGACTGTTGAGCCTCTCCATCTCCGTCTTACATCTGACAAGCCATCTTGCAGTCCTTGCAACAGAATTCTCTACATACTTCCTGTCTGCCAGAGCAGGTGCACACTCATCAAATGCCATGGCTATAGTAGACGCAAGATTTGACTGTATCTGCATACTCTCCTCAGGCCCCATAAATATCTTACGGCCGTCAACGTGTGAATTGAATGTTACGCCCTCTTCCTTTATCTTTCTGAGTCCAGCAAGTGAAAACACCTGGAATCCACCTGAGTCCGTGAGTATCGGTCTGTCCCAGTACATAAACTTATGTAAACCACCCATCTGCTTGACTATCTTGTCACCTGGTCTCACATGGAGATGATATGTGTTTGAAAGCTCTATCTGGCATCCAATATCCTTGAGATCAGTGGTCGCCACAGCTCCTTTTATCGCTGCCGCTGTTCCGACATTCATAAAAAGTGGAGTCTGCACCGTTCCATGAACGGTCTGGAATTCAGCCCTCTTGGCTCTTCCATCTTTACAAAGTATCTTATACATTATTATGTAAACCTTTCTTCTTTTATCATACTTATGATATAATGCACCATTTTGCATGTATTTGCAAGATTAAACTTAATATAACGAACTTACGCTTGACGACATATTAAGAGGTAGCACGCTGATGCGCGCATTGTCATCAAGCTTACGCTTGACGACATGTAAAGCGGTAGCACGCTGATGCGTGCACTGTCATCAAGCTTGCGCTTGACGACATGTAAAGCGGTAGCACGCTGATGCGTGCACTGTCATCAAGCTTGCGCTTGACGACATATAAAACAGCACCTGTAATTTCACTTACAGGTGCTGTTATCCCAATCTATAGACTTTCAGTTCTGTTAGCCCCGTGCTAAAACACTACTGAATTTTACCTTACTGTTTCTCTTTTAATGTTGCTGTTGCTGTCTGCTTCTCGTAGTTGCCATTGTTGTTTCTGTAATATACGATAGTTACCTTATCGCCAGGATTGCAAGCCACGATCTTGTCATGGAATGTATCCATATCTGCTATATCCTCTCCATCAAGGCTGCAGATGATATCACCTGACTGAAGTCCACACTCTTCTGCTGCTGAGCCCTGCTCTACAGATGATACATACACACCTTCAGGCATATTCAGAAGCTGTGAATACTGACTTGTGATAGTCTGTGCTGATATTCCAAGGTAAGCCTGTCCTGCTGATGTTCCGTTATCTGCTATATTCTTGCCTGCTATGAGGTCATTTATAATATCCTGTACATCTGATATAGGAAGTGCATATCCCATGCCCTCAACACTTGTGTCTGAATACTTTGCTGTGTTGATACCGATGAGCTCACCTTTCATATTTACAAGCGCACCGCCACTATTACCAGGGTTGATGGCTGCATCTGTCTGAAGAACCTTTACTGTCTCATCAGAAGCACTCACCTCTCTGTCAAGTGCACTTATATATCCAACAGTGACTGACTGACCATATCCAAGTGCATTTCCTATTGCCACACACGGATCACCGACTGAGAGATCATCTGATGAACCCACCTGGATCTCACTTATAGCATCAAGCGTATCTGAATCTATGTCTGAGAGATCAACTGTTACAACTGCCACATCGTTGTTCTCCACATATCCCTTTACTGTAGCATCTGCACTCTTGTCATCGACAAATGTCACTGACAATGACTTTGAGTCCTTTACTACATGGTAGTTAGTCGCAATGTACAGATACTTGTCATCCTTACCAATGACGATACCTGAACCTGCCCCTGTTGATTCCTGCTGATATGAATCAAACCAGTTATTGTAGGTTGTCACATACGTTCCTGTGATGGAAACGATTGATGGCATAACCTTCTTTGCGACTGATGCAACATCATATACAGTTGAGGTTGTATTTGCTGTATCTGAGCTTGCTGCCTGCTTAAGCTGTGGTGCATTACTCTCGGTTGAAGCTTCGCTCACTGCAGCCTCGGTTGTTGTGGCCGCAGAACCTGTACTGCCGCCTGCAAGCTTGTCAGTTCCATATCTCACGCCCTGAAATACTGCAGCTGCCACAAGGCCAAATACTGCAGCTGATGCTACCAGCAATCCTGCCTTCTTTGCAAATCCACCCTTGCCGGCTGACTTGCCACTGTTCTTCTTATTCTTCTTTGCCTTATGTGCAGTATTCATATTATCATGGCCTGTGTAACCAGGAATCGTACTGTTCATCCTGCTCTGTCCTGACTGGCCAGCTGGCATGCCGCCCATACCATTCTGAGACTGCTGATATCCCATCTGCTTTTCTTGTGTTCTTGTTGTCTGTCCGGATCTTTGCTGATATCCTGTTGCAGAACCGCCTCCAGGCTGTCCCTGGTAACTATTGTTCATCCTCTGGCTGTCATACCATGCTTCCATTCCGTTCACATTCTTCTGAAAACCGTTGTATGACTGTCTCTGACTGTCCTGCTGAACCTGACCGTATCCTGCATCCTGTTCCTGGTGATGTCTGTCGAAACGTGAATCTCCCTGATTCTTCATGTAACTGAAATGATAAAGGCCATCTGACTGCTGTGTTCCCTGTGCCGGCTGTTCACTCTGGCCCATCTGTGTCTGTGATGTCTGCTGCTCATTCTGAATTCCCTGTGTTCCGCTCTGAGCGCTATTCTGACTGGTTAAGTCTTCTCTGTTGTCCTGATCCATATCTATCATCCTTTCAAAGTATTATTTTCTCATTTGCTATGTCTTTCTCTTGCTTACAATAGCTACTATACTCATTAAATGTGTCTTAAATGTGTTTTTCATGTTTCAATTCTGTGCACAAATGGTATAATCTAAAAAGCACATTTGTTATATGGATGTGCGATATGTAATAAAGAACAGGAGGAAAGTATATATGTTTAGAGTATGGGGAAAAATGATGAAGGATAACCGTCTGATAAAAGATACGGTTATATGTATATCCGACCCGGACATGACAAGGACTCACAAGGTTTACAAAGCTCTTGAGGATATGTGCTATGAATTCTGTATCACCAAGCCCATCTGGCTCGACAAGAACAAACAGGAATTTATCAAGTTTCACTGGACAAGATTCTATGCGGATAACTTTGTTGAGTCAATAGATTTTGATTATCTGGAATTCAGAGTCATCGAGGAGGGATTTTAGATGTTTTCAGTAGATTCTGTCAGCAAGAGCTACGGCCGCCAACAGGTTTTGTCTGACATTTCATTTAAAATAATGCCAGGTCAGTGTATCGCCCTTCTTGGGATCAACGGCTCAGGCAAATCTACGCTTCTCAATATATTAGCAGGCAACATCAAAGCCGATTCAGGAACATTTTCTTTTGACTCACCTGCAAAGCTCTCACTGCTTCCACAGGACAATCCCCTTCTAGAGGAGCTTTCAGCCATGGACAATATCAGGCTGTGGCATCCCGGAACAAAGAAATCAATCCTGACCCCACACAACTGTGCCATATTTGAAAAGCTTGGCGTGGACAGTTTCCTTAATAAGAAGGTTTCAAAGCTCTCAGGCGGCATGAAGAAGCGCCTGAGTCTTGCCATAACCATGATGTCAGATCCCGATCTTCTTCTCCTGGATGAACCCCTTGCGTCACTTGACCTTCTGTGCAAGAATGGTATACTCCGCTATCTGAGCGACTACATCACCTCAGGTGGATCAGTGATCATTGCAACCCATGAAACTGCCGCCCTTGACATCTGCAGTCAGATCTATTCATTAAAACGTGGAAGACTGCATCTTGAAATAGACAAGGCCTTCCCCGGCAGTCCGGTTTATATTCCGCCTATCGAATATATAAAGCTACTTCAGAGCTGATATCTGCACCTGATCACCTATATGGAATTATAAGGAGATAACATGTTTTTCAGACTTGTACGAACCGATTTAAAGAGAATATCCACATACGGCAGATATCTTGCTGCTGCAGCTTTTATGCTTATCATCATATTCCTGGGACTTGCCACCAGAGCAGACGACCTGATCTATTCAAAAGACGACTCCCAGCCAATGAACATTGGAATAGTAATGAGCGCAGATTCCCAGTTTGCCAGAATTGCTTACGAATCCATATCATCTATGGATAGTTTCAATGACTCATGTAGTTTCACCGAGATAGACAGCAAAGACAACGCACTTGATATGCTGGAATCCGGAAGTCTGTTTGCAGTGATATATGTCCCGGATAACATCATAAGCGACATCATGGATGGAACAAATACACCTGTTGAGGTGTACTACTCAGACAACAGGTCACTGAACACATTTGTGCTCAACGACCTGTTCAGATCTACATCTTCCATGCTCGGAATATCTCAGGCAGCCATATACTCAGTTCAGGCCATAGGCCGCAGTCTCGAACTCCCGACAAGTGTCCAGAATTCCTTAAGCGATGAAGTCAATACACTTTTCCTTCAAAATGTATTAAACCGATCCGCTGCATTTGCAATAAACGAGATAAATGCCACAAGAGCCCAGAGCACCACAGACTTCTATGTATGTGCTGCCATAATTCTTATCATCATGCTCTGCGGGATCATACTCATCTCGTTCAGGCTGAATGTTCCAAAAACTTACACTACAAAGCTATGCACACATAATGCTGGACATATCTTACAGGCCATAAGCAGCTACATATCATTTTTTGTATGGAATTACATCATATATGTGACTGTATATGCTGCGCTTGTCATAGTCTCAGTTTTTAACGGACAGATCAACGTGCATTTGTCTATCAGGGCCTTGTTGTTCGGTCTTATCATATCCGGTCTCATATCGCTTATCGTGCTTATCGTGAGCCTTATACCGGCGGGACTGCATGGATGCACGCTGCTGTTGGTCACAGTCACTGTCATCACAGCATACCTCAGTGGTTTTTTCATACCTGAGACTATGCTGCCAAACTTTGCAAAGACTATATGCCACTCTTCTATCTTTAACCAGATGGCGCAGCATCTGTGCCGGCTTATATGTTCATAAGGAGTTATTATGAAAAATATTATCCAGATTGGATTATTGATAAAGCGAATATTATGTAAACCTTTTATGATTGTTGTTCTTCTTCTGATACCGCTCTCGATGCTCGCAGTAAGTCTTCTTCCAGACAAATCACAGAGCACAGAGATAGTCTCAGGTATATTTATAGAAGAACCTGATGAGCACACTGAAAGATTTGTATCAGCCCTGAAAAGGTATTCCACCGGCTTTACATTCAGGGAATATTCTTCCCTGCAGTCTATGCAGGATGACACTGCATCCGGCAGGATCGATGCAGGTTATCTATTTCCTGTGGGAATCAGCAGTGACATCATAAATGGCGCATATAAAGGTAAGATAACTGTCTACACCACAGGTTCCACCGCATTTGAGGAAGTATCCGCAGAAGCTGTGTATGCCGCACTGCTTGAAGTCTATGCACCTGACATCGCACTGCATATGCTGGATGCGGACTCCATTTCCATGGCTTCTGGTGTAAATGCCGATGAATATATTAAAAATCGTTATGCCGGATACATTGAGAATGATGATATATTCACCATAAGATCCAACATAACCGGCCGCTACGAAGCTGCAGCCGATATCCAGCCGCACAATTTCCCTGTGGAGATCTTTGTTTACATAACAATTATAATCTGCGCTCTGACCGGCCTGCAGAATTTTCTAAATGACCTGGAATGTGGTGTCTATGCTATAGTCTCCCCACACTCCAGGATCTCGTTCTGTGCAAAAAATATAGCAGCAGGAATCATCCCAGCTGCTATAATAAATCTCATATCATTACTTATATATTCTGATGTCTTTGACTTCCTGCACACATGCATTCTCATATTTGCAGTGTCTCTGGCAGGCTTTGTACTGTGCATGATACTCAGGTTCTTATTCAGGAACTACAAGACTTATGTCATCGCCATGCCATTTATCATCATCTGTACAATTCTCCTGTCACTTCTATATTCGCTCTCGCAGATGTAGATTCCGTAACCTGTTTTTCAAGCCGCCCATAATCACCCACCGGAACAAGTATCTTGAAGCATACTTCAGACGTATACTCAGTATCGCTGATCACAGCAGAACTGTTGCTTATCAGATACTGCACCTTGCCGGAATCATTGT
Source organism: uncultured Coprococcus sp. (assembly GCA_934270935.1). Taxonomy (GTDB): domain Bacteria; phylum Bacillota; class Clostridia; order Lachnospirales; family Lachnospiraceae; genus Coprococcus. Next base: position 10,308 of record CAKQQK010000089.1, read on the forward strand.
AGTTCGTCGTGATCTCCACACTCTTCATAAGCTGCATGGTGTGAATACCCGCATCGTCCAGGGCAAGCTTTGCAGCCTCTGTGTAAGCTCTTACAAGCCCTCCAGTTCCTAGTAATGTGCCTCCGAAATACCTTGTCACTACTATACAAATGTCAACAACTTTATTTCCTGTGATCACTTCGAGAATAGGCTTTCCTGCAGTTCCCTGCGGTTCTCCATCATCTGAAAATCTGAGCAGAGTATTCTCACTGCCTATCGCAAATGCAAAACAATTGTGTCTCGCATCATAGTGCATTTTCCTGATCTTCTCGACAAATGCGTATGCCTCTTCCTCCGATGTAACCGGAACAGCATAACCGATAAATCTGGATTTCTTCTCGACTATCTCATCCTGACCTTCTTTTACAATGGTGTTATATGTCTCTGTCATCTCTTCTCCGAATTGCTGGTGAGCAGCTTGCCAAGCTCATCCATGAATGTATTCACATCTTTGAACTCTCTGTAAACTGATGCAAATCTGACGTATGCAACCTGATCAAGATCCTTTATCTTATCCATGACGATCTCTCCGATAGTCGTGCTCTCAATCTCTCTGACCTCCATATTAAATATGGTATTCTCTATATCATCAATACATTTGGTTACAGCTTCAGCAGAAACAGGACGCTTATGACATGACTTGATTACTCCAGACTCAATCTTTGATCTGTCATATGTCTCTCTGTTCTTGTCCTTCTTGATAACTATGAGCGGGATCGTCTCTACCTTCTCATAAGTCGTAAATCTCTTGCCACAGGCATCGCACTGTCTTCTTCTTCTGATCGCACTTCCGTCCTCTGCAGGTCTTGAATCGATAACCTTTGTGTCATCAGCTGAGCAAAATGGGCATCTCATAAAACAATTGTCCTCCTTACGATATTATTTGAGCAGACGCATTTTTAGGCGCTTCGCGCGGCGTCTGCGTCATCGTAAGATATCTCCCGCCTTACGGGCGGGTCCTTCTTACGATATTTATTGAGCAGACGCATTTTAAGGCGCTTCGCGCGGCGTCTGCGTCATCGTAAGATATCTCCCGCCCTTGCGGGCGGGTCCTTCTTACGATATTATCTTTACTGGGCACTTGGCTTTGCATACACCGCAATTTGTGCACTTCTCAGGATCTATGTGGGCGAGGTTTCTATCCATGGTGATTGCCCCTGCCTCACAGTTCCTTGCACACAGCGTACATCCTATACAGCCCGCACTGCAAGCTGCCTTTACCTGAAGTCCCTTGTCATGTGAGTTACATCTCACAAGTCTCTCCGCATCATAAGGAACAAGCTCTATCAGGTGTCTTGGACATTCTGTGATACATTTGCCGCACGCCTTACACTTCTCCTTATTAATTACAGCTATTCCATCTATAATGTCAATAGCACCAAACTCACATACTGCTTTACATGAACCATATCCTGTACATCCATATGTACACGCCTTAGGGCCTCCGTTGGGATTGTTCTGGGCAAGTTTGCAGCTCTTAGGACCTACATACTCATATACATCCTTTGCTTTCTCACAGTCACCAGCGCACTTGACAAATGCTACATAACGCTTATTGTCCGCATTCTCCACACCCATGACCTCACTGATCTTTGCTGCGACTGCCTCACCGCCAACAGGGCATGCAGAAGGAGGCATCTCTCCCTTTGCAATTGCTGCCGCCAGGCCATCACAGCCAGGATATCCACATCCACCGCAGTTATTTCCGGGAAGAAGTGCTCTGACTGCGATCTCCTTCTCATCAACTTCTACTTTGAATTTCTCTCCGGCTACACCGAGGAGAATACCTATCACAATACCTACACCGGCCACAACAGCTACGGCTATCAATATTCCAGTCATATCTTCTCCTCCTTATATCAATCCTGAGAATCCAAAGAACGCAATGGCCATGAGTCCGGAAGTTATAAGAACTATAGGAGTTCCTTTAAATGCCTCCGGGATAGGACTGTGCTCTATTCTCTCTCTTATACCAGCCAGGATCGTTATCGCTATTGTAAATCCAACCGCAGAACCACATCCGTTTATCGTACTTTCAAGAATACCATATCCACTCTGTACATTTGACAGTGCGATACCAAGCACGGCACAGTTTGTTGTGATAAGTGGAAGATACACACCAAGTGACTCATAGAGAGACTTGACGTTCTTCTTGAGGAACATCTCCACAAACTGCACAAGGGCTGCTATTACAAGTATAAAAACTATGGTATTCAGATACTCAAGGCCAAATCTTCTGAGTATTCCGTAGTATACAATACTTGTGACAAATGACGATATCGTCATGACAAATATAACTGCTGCTCCCATTCCTGTTGCGGTGTTTACGCTCTTTGAAACACCGAGGAATGGACAAAGTCCGAGGAACTGGCTGAGGATAACATTATTTACAAGTGCCGCTCCGATAGCCAACAATAAAATATTCATTATCTCTTACCTCCCTTTCCTTTTTTGGTCTTTATATGAGCCATTGTCTCTTTGAGCTTTATGTCGGAATCCTTATCCTCTATTTTCCCATCCAGATTCTTATTGGTCTCATCTGCTGCCTTTATTGTCTTATCTCCGGCCTTGGCTTCTTCCGAGGCAACTGCCGCAGTGTCTTTTCCTTCAGCAGGTTTTACTGTGTTCTTCTCAGCATTTACA
>CAKQQK010000090.1:0-12774 GCA_934270935.1 uncultured Coprococcus sp.
CGATCATGCTTAGCAATCTGATATCACAGCTTCAGATGCTTATAGACAGAATATTCTTAGGACACGTAAACAGCATGTACATGAGCGCACTCGGCAATGTGACTTCACCTATGTGGACAACCATGTCATTTTGTTTTTCCATAGTGACAGGAGCGTCCATACTGATAAGTCAGAGCGTTGGCGCAGGAGATACCGAACACATAGAAGAGTATTCAGGTGCCATGGTGAAATACAATAATATCATACCGATACTGTTATTTTTCTTCTGGACATTCTGCGCTGAATTTGTATTCAGACTCATGGGTGTGTCAGACGGCCTGATGCCGATGTGTCTTGATTATTCAAGATATTATGCGCCCGTATTTCTGATAACAGGACTTGGCGGCGCATTCAGCGTCATACTCCAGACATCGAATTATACCAAGCCACTTGTTGTATATGGATTATTAAGATCTGGTGTAAATATATTCCTTGACTGGGTTATGATATTTGGAAGATTCGGGTTTCCGGCCATGGGGATAAAGGGTGCAGCCATAGCGACTACAATAGCGGAGTACTCTGGACTTATATTTGCAGTGATATTCGTGGTATCAAGCAAGAAACTTAACACTAAACCATCTATGAAATGGGTAGTAAAGGCACATATAAAGCCGTATCTTTTGTCGGCAAAGCTGGGAGTGAACACAGCTCTTGAGGATTTTGCATGGAATCTTGGCAATCTGCTGCTTATAAGGATTCTCAACGCCATAAATGAGATGGCTGCCGGAATTTATTCCATCATATTCAGTGTTGAAGTCCTGGCGGTTGTCATCATTGGAGCGATAGGAAACGGTACAATGACACTAACCGGTGAGGCAAAAGGAAACAATGATCTGAGCAAATACAAGGGTGTATGTGTCTGTGCGTATGGCTTGTGTATAGTAGTTGGAATCATCACACTCGGTGTCTGTCTTGCGTTTCCACAGCAGATCATATCACTTTTTACCAACGACAAGAGTATAATTGCATCGTGTGGGATATATCTGATCTTTATCAGTATCAATCTGTTCGCAAAATCCGCAAACATAGTTGTTGGCAATGCGATCAGGGGCAGTGGCAACACGATATGGATGCTCATAACACAGCTGTTTGGCACGGTGTGGGTGGTTTCTGTGGCGCTTTTGTTCGTGTTTGTCCTTAAGCTTGGAATAGCCGGAGTTTTCCTTGCTGTCATAGTGGACGAGATCGTGAGAGCATTTATCAATCTGGGCAAATATCTGAGGATAGTGAAGAACTGGGAAAGCACATAAAGTTTTATATGAAAGGGGATATATGATTTGATTTTAGAAACTAATAGGTTAATATTACGTCACTGGCAGGAAAGTGATGTAGATATATTATTTGAATATGCAAGTGACCCTGATGTGGGTCCTATAGCTGGCTGGCCTGTGCATGAGAGCAGGGAGTACAGCCTTGATGTGATACGGAATGTATTTAATGGACCGGAGTGTTACGCTGTGTGTCTGAAGGACAGCGGTCTGGTTGTCGGTGCCATCGAATTACTGTTAAATGGAAGAACAGACATGACTGATCGTGATGATGAATGTGAGCTTGGATACTGGATAGGAAAGCCTCACTGGGGCAGCGAATATGCGCCGGAGGCCGCCAGAAGACTCATAGAACGTGGATTCCTTGATCTAGGTATGAGAACAATATGGTGCAGCTATTACGATGGCAATTCCAAGTCCCGCATAGTACAGGAAAAGCTTGGATTTGTGTTTCATCATACCTGTGATGAAGTGGATGTGCCTCTTTTGAATGAAGTCCGGATAGGACATACGAATATTCTGACGAGAAAACATTGGCTGTCTTTGAAGATGAAGAATGCACTGTATGATCAGCTGGCAAGAGATTATTGCTGTGATGCGGTCGATATATATTCCGGTGACAATATATTTTCTGAATACAAACAGATAGAAGGACAAAGACGGTTCAAAGGACAGGAAAAGTGCCCATTCAAAATAGCTGTGGTAAATGGCAAGCTGCTATTTACCGGTAGGAGAGAGATTGTAGATGAATGCAGAAAACGCTATGAGAATGCATCTGGAAAATGGTTCATGGATATAGAGAATTTTCGTGAGCTCGACAATATTCTTTCCAGATACGGATACAAATTGAAATCTGCTCACCCATTTTACCTTCCGACGAAACTGAGCGAACAGGCAGTGAGAAAAGACATTACAGATAAAATCGTTGATTCGAAGTTTAAAGAAGATTTTAACTTTGTCAGGTATACGGGGGATGAGATCCTGCAATTCAAAGGAGATGACAGATGGAATGAAGCATTTTGCTTTGATGATAACACTCCTGATGTGCTAGCTGTGGCTGCTGTATCAGATGGTGAGATTATTGGTATGGCTGGCGCAAGTGCTGACAGTGACGACTTTTGGCAGATTGGTATAAATGTTGTTCAAGATGCTGAGGGAAGGCATGTGGGTACATCGCTGGTATCTGAACTCACTATGGATATACTCAGAAATGGCAGGATACCATATTATGGAACTGGCATGTCCCATATAGCCTCCCAGAGAGTTGCCGCTGCGGCAGGTTATGATGTGTTCTGGTTTGAACTGCTGGCAAAGTAGCAGTTCCCAGCATATTCTATTTTTGTATTATGTTGAATCAATATACCGTATATGATATAATAAATTTATATCATATACGGTATATTTGTGTTTACGGAGAGGCGGTGACGATATGGACGATCGCATTGATAATAGTGATTTTATAGTGAATGCTGGCGACAGGGAGTCTGTCATTGAATACGAACAGAGCAGAATCTGTACAGATACTGCCAGAAAATTCCGGGAATGTCGTGCAGCAGAGGGAATCACCCAGGCAGAACTTGGAAAGCTTGCAGGAGTATCCCAGCCTAATATAACCAGATTTGAGAGTGGGAATTATAATCCAAGCCTGGAGTTTCTTGTGAAGATTGCTGCGGCCATGAACAGAAAAGTTTCCATATCGATTGATAATCGTAATATTGATAGCGATACAGTTGTAAGTATAGGTAATCAGGGATTTGACAGTATAAGGGAATCTGGGTATTTCTACATAGATAAGACGTATTTTATCAAGGAATGGTGGGAGTCTGGAGATGCGGTAACTCTTATAACCAGACCGAGAAGATTCGGCAAGACACTTAATATGAGCATGCTGGAATGTTTCTTTTCTGTCAGATACAGAGACAGGAGGAATTTGTTCGATAATTTATATATATCGGATTATGCTGAATATATGAAGATTCAGGGAACATATCCGGTGATATTTGTAAGCTTTGCAGCGGTAAAGCAGACGAACTGCCTTGATGCCATAAGACAGATAAAGGTGATAATAAGTGATGTATACAGCCAGTTTCCAGAGCATTATACATCGGACAAACTTACCGATGGTCAGAGAAAGCTTCTTGCTTCTGTAAGCAGGAATATGGATGATGTGACTGCTCAGAATGCACTGAATGATCTGTCAAGCCTGCTTACCAACCATTACGGCAAAAAGGTCATAGTTCTTCTTGATGAATACGACACTCCATTGCAGGAGGCTTATATCAATGGTTATTGGAAGGAGATGACATCCTTTATACGCAGTCTGTTCAATGCCACATTCAAGTCCAACAGGTATCTTGAGCGGGCTGTCATGACAGGTATAACCAGAGTATCCAAAGAGTCTATTTTCTCTGATCTGAACAATCTGAATGTTATAACATCAATGAATGACAGATATGCAGATTGCTTTGGATTTACAGAGAAGGAGACTTTTGCAGCACTAGATTCATTTGGACTTGGAGAATATAAAGATGCTGTGAAGAGATGGTATGATGGTTTTTCATTTGGCCATGTAAATGACATCTACAATCCATGGTCCATAACCAACTACATAGATAAGAGACAGTTTCGTCCGTATTGGGTCTCGACCAGTTCAAATGAGATGATAAGCCGATTGCTGCGTGAGGCTCCAGTCTCCACAAAGGAGAAGATGGAATTGCTTATCAGAGGGTATGATATTGCTGTGAGCTTCGATGAACAGATCGTATTTGACAGACTAGAATATGAAGATAGTGCTATATGGAGTCTGCTGCTTGCAAGTGGTTATCTGAAGATCGTAAGTGTCAATTATTCAGAGAATTCGTATGAGCCGGTGTATGATCTGCGAATAACTAACACGGAGACGTTAGGGATGTTCTGTAATACATTCAGATTGTGGTTTGATCGTTCCGGTTCCAATTACAACAGGTTCGTAAAGGCACTGCTTGCTGACAATCTTGAAGAGATGAATATATACATGAACGACGTGGTAATGATTACCATAAGCAGCTTTGACTCTGGAATACGCCCGTCTGACAAAGCTTTGCCTGAGAAGTTTTTTCACGGACTTGTTCTTGGGCTGCTCGTTGAGCTTAGAGATAGATATATCGTACGGTCCAATCATGAAAGTGGATACGGCAGATGTGATGTGATCATTATTCCAAAGTCGGCTGATGATTCAGCTATAATCATGGAATTCAAAGTGCACAGTACCGGAACGGAAAAGGATTTGCAAGATACTGTGAACTCTGCACTACGTCAGATCATTGATAAGAATTATGATGCAGAATTGCATGATCTCGGATTTGACAAGAATCATATAAGACATTATGGTTTTGCATTTGAGGGTAAGAAAGTTATGATAGGTAAAGGTTCTGATAGGTAAACAAAAGAATCGTTGACACATCTTCATGTTAATGATAAAATATTCACATCTAAGGGTCGCTAAAAGACCTGAAAATAGTCAAATGCTATGACGAGGAGGAGTACATGCATCCCCCGATCAACAGAGAGAAGACGGTGGTGAGAGTCTTCATCAGGAATGTGTGGAAGGTAGCCTTCGAGCAGTGGATTGAAAGATTGCAGCATACATATTTGTCGGTTGTTGTCGAGTAGGTTTCAACGGTTTTCCCCGTTACAGGAATAAGATATTAATAATGATTACAGTGATAATTTATTATAGTATCTGATGAGTGCAGACATTTGTCTGAATTTAGGTGGTACCACGGATATGAACATATTCGCCCTAAGCGTAAAAAAGTTGCGCTTAGGGCTTTTTCTATGCATGGGGTGCATATATACATCCCGAGGCGTAAGTTTAGATTATCATGAACTTTACAGGAGGTATAAGATATGGAGATCAATGGAGCAAAGATGTTTGTAAAAGCGTTGCAGGAAGAGGGAGTAGACACTCTGTTCGCATACCCTGGTGGAACAGCGATAGACCTGTTTGATGCGTTGTATGATGCAGAAGGTATCGATATGATACTTCCAAGACACGAGCAGGCACTTGTTCATGCAGCAGATGGATATGCACGTTCAACAGGAAGAGTTGGAGTGTGCCTGGTAACAAGTGGCCCCGGTGCGACAAACCTTGTAACGGGAATTGCCACAGCCAACTACGACAGCGTGCCACTGGTATGCTTTACAGGGCAGGTTCCAATGAACCTTATTGGAAATGATGCATTCCAGGAGGTTGATATAGTTGGAATTACAAGAAGCATATGCAAGTACGCAGTCACAGTAAGAAAGAGAGAGGATCTTGCAAGAATCATTAAAAATGCTTTTTACATAGCAAGAACCGGAAAACCGGGACCTGTTGTTGTTGATATTCCTAAGGATATACAGCTTGCCATGGGAAGTGACGAGTATCCATCAGAGGTAAATATCAGAGGTTACAAGCCTTCAGAGGGTGTACATGTCGGACAGATCAAGCGAGCCCTTGCGGAGCTTAAGAATGCAAAGAGGCCAGTGTTCCTCTGTGGTGGTGGTGTAAATATCGCCCATGCAAGAAAAGAGATGCAGCAACTTGCGGAGAAGACAGGTATCCCTGTAGTCACAACCATCATGGGAAAAGGTGCTATACCTACAGATCATCCACTGTATGTAGGTAACATCGGTATGCATGGTAACTTGGCATCCAACAAAGCTATCATGGAGAGTGATGTTCTCTTCTCCATCGGATGTAGATTCAATGATAGAATAACAGGTACAATAGATACATTTGCCAAGAAAGCCAAGATCATACATGTTGATATAGATGCAGCGTCCATATCAAGAAATATAAAAGTTGATATACCTATAGTTGCAGATGCAAAGGTTGCAATATCCAAGATGCTTGAATATGCTGAGCCTCTTGATATCAAAGACTGGGTAGATGTCATTATGAATGTCAAGGCTGAGTATCCTATCAACATGAACAGATATGATGGTGTGACCCCTGAGGCTATCATCAGAACCATAAACGATATGTACAGCAATCTCATCGTTACAACTGACGTTGGACAGAATCAGCTCTGGACAACGCAGTACATTGATATAGACGAGAACAAACAGCTTCTCACATCCGGAGGCCTTGGAACCATGGGTTATGGATTTCCTGCTGCTATAGGTGCAAAGCTTGGTAACATGGATAAAGATGTTATCTGTATATCCGGAGACGGAGGAGTACAGATGAACATTCAGGAGATGGCTACAGCTGTTGCGCTTGAGCTTCCTGTTACCCTCTGTATACTTAACAACGGCTACCTCGGCAACGTTCGTCAGTGGCAGGAGTTGTTCTTCAACAAGAGATACAGCAGTACATGTCTCAGATACAGAAGAAGATGCAACAGAGATTGTCAGAATCCGGACAAGTGCTGTCCAAAGTATTCGCCTGACTTTGTAAAACTGGCAGAGAGTTATGATGCAAAGGGTATCAGAGTCACTAAGCCGGAGGAGATAAGACCTGCATTTGAGGCTGCAAAGGCCAATACAAACGGACCTACAGTTATAGAGTTCTTCATAGATCCTACGGCCAATGTATTTCCCATGGTTCCGGGTGGAAAATCACTGAATGATATGATACTTGACTGCTGATATTGATAAATTGATCTTATATCGGTAATAGAATGTACATATATAGATTTGTATATTATCCAAATGAAAGGGGTATATAGAATGAGCGTAAAGAAGAGATGGATATGCCTGTTCGTAGAAAACGAAGTAGGTGTTCTTGCAAGAATTTCAGGTTTGTTTTCAAGCAAATCATACAATATAGATACTATAACCGTTGGAGTAACCGAGGATGAGACAATATCCAGAATGACCATCGGTTTCACCAGTGATGACAGGACATTTGAGCAGGTGAAAAAGCAGCTCAACAGAAGCGTGGAGGTAATAAAAGTTGTTGACTACACCGATATCGCGATACACAACAACGAGATCTTATATGTCAAGGTCAACAGCTGCTCAAATGAGGATAAGGATGAAGTGTTCAGAATTGCAAATGCATTTGGATACAAGATCACTGACTACAATAAGAAATCCGTGCTTGTTGAGTGTGTTCAGACAGATGCCAAGAATGACAATGCCATAAAACTGTTCAAGGAGAGCTTTCCTAACAGGATAGAAGTTGTAAGAGGCGGAAGTGTTGCTGTCGAGGCTATAAGCATGTCAGACAGATAGTACAACCAGAAAATAATTGTCAAAATGATATTGTTGAAAAAATATTCTGTAAAAAGATTATGAAAGGATCCGTAAAATGAAATTTGTTATACAGCGTGTAAATCAGGCATCAGTAGAGGTGGATGGCAAAGTGATCGGCAGCATACAGAAAGGTTTTCTGGTTTTTGTCGGAGTATACGATTCGGATACCAGAGAGATTGCTGACAAGATGATAAACAAGCTTGTGAAGATGAGGATATTTGCCGATGAGAACGGCAAGACGAATCTTGATATAAACAGTGTAAACGGTCAACTCCTGATCGTTTCACAGTTTACCCTGTGCGCAGATTGCCGGAAGGGCAACAGACCATCATTTACTGGTGCGGGTGCGCCTGATATGGCCAAGGAGATGTACGAATATATTATATCGAAGTGCCGCGAGTTTGTTCCTGTTGTGGAACATGGTGAATTTGGCGCTGATATGAAGGTTGATCTGTCGAATGATGGACCATTTACCATATTACTGGACAGCAATGAACTGTAATCAGGAAATATCTGCCGAAAAAATATCAGCACAATCGAAAATATTAATAAATTTTTACATTATTGTTGAAAAAATCCATATTTGTTAATATAATTACAAATGGGACTTTTGTGAGACATAGGTCCAATTAATACTTAAAAAAGGAGAACTATGCAATGTTGACGAAAGATCAGATTGAATCTAAAACCTTTAAAAAGGGACTATTTGGATATAATAAGGATGAGGTTAATAGTTTTATTCGTTCTATAGCAGAAGACTATGCTGAACTTCAGACAAAGTACGCTGCACTTGAATCAGAGAATGAGGTATCAAAGAAGAACCTCATGGAGAACAGTGTTAAGATTTATGAACTTGAAAAGCAGCTTGAGCAGGCAGCTCCAGGATCAAAGAAAGAGGCCAATGCTGCAAACGCTGAGGCTAATAAGATAATCAACGATGCCAAGAAGAAGGCTAATGAAGTAATAGCAAACGCAAAAGCTGAGCTTGCAAAATTGAAAGAGGAGATGGAGACACTCAAGAGTGGTTCAAGCTCCAAGATTTCTGAGGCTGCGGATAAGGTTGAGGCTGCAGCTGCATCAGTTGAGGCTGATCCTATTACAAAACTTAAGATGAAGTCACAGGGTGGAGATGCTCCTCAGAAGCTTAAGATGACACCAAAGTCAGCTCAGACAACAGAGCCAAAGCCTGCTGCATTCACGGGCAAGAGCGCTCAGGCAGCTCAGGAGGAAGAAGAGGAAGAGCTTATCATTGGAGAAGTTGAAGAGGGCGTTAAGCGTAATCAGGTACTCATCGGTGATGGTGATGAGGGTGAGGACGATTTCGAGTTCTTATAAGATGTAAGCAATTATAATATAAAGGGAGTATTATATGACATATTCAGAGTGTGCGCAGTATATCGACGGCATTCTGAATCTGGTAGATTGGGAAGATACAGAAGATTGCAGTCTTCAGTTCAATCTGATTGGTGCTGATAGTGGGGTGTTCTACATAGATATAAGGGATCATGTCGCCGGTGTCAGATATACTGAAGATGGTGAATACAACGTAAAATATGTATTTACAACTCCTGTTTTTTCTCGGTTGCTCAGTAAAGTGGTCGATCCGATATATGCATATACTACAGGGAAATTTAAGATGATGGGGGATGTGCCACTCGGGAGGCGCATTCTGATAAAACTCTGTGAACAGTATAACAAAGCAGAGTGATGATAAAAAGAAAACAGTCAATTGTGGAGATCACAGTTGACTGTTTTTTAATGTCTTTATGTTGCTGCTTAAATACACAGACTCTGGTTGCAATTACAGAAGCTCTGCAACCTCCTTGAGGAGTCTCTCTGTCTTATCCCATCCGAGACATGGATCAGTGATAGACTTTCCGTAGCATCCACCGTTTACAGACTGGTTTCCATCCTCGATATAACTCTCAACCATAACTCCCTTTACAAGGTTCTTTATCTCAGGATCATAGTTTCTGCTGTGTATAACCTCTTTTACTATTCTTGGCTGTTCTATAAACTTCTTGCCAGAATTGTTGTGGTTAGCATCAACGATACATGCATGATTGACAAGGTCAAACTTCTTATATGTATCTGCAAGAAGTCTGAGATCCTCATAGTGGTAGTTTGATATAGACTGACCATGTTTGTTAAGTGCTCCTCTAAGAATACAATGAGTGAGAGGATTGCCGTCGGTGTGAGCCTCCCATCCTGAATACAGAAATGTATGATGGTGCTGTCCGGCTATACATGAATTCATCATGACGTTGTAATCGCCACTGGTAGGATTCTTCATTCCTACAGGGACATCCATTCCGCTTGCAGTAAGCCTGTGCTGCTGATCTTCAACGGATCTGGCACCTATAGCGACATATGAGAGTATGTCATCTACATACTGCCAGTTCTCGGAGTAGAGCATCTCATCGGCCGCTGTAAGACCGGTCTCCTTGATGGCTCTTATGTGCATTTTACGTATAGCGTAGAGGCCTTCCAGCATATCAGATGCTTTTGTAGGATCAGGCTGATGAAGCATTCCTTTGTATCCGTCACCGGTTGTTCTTGGCTTGTTTGTATATATACGCGGTATAACAAGGATCTTATCCTTAACTTCGTCTGCAACCTTTGCCAGACGTGTCTGATAATCACATACAGCATCCTCGTTGTCTGCTGAACATGGTCCTATTATAAATATAAATCGGTCATCATCGCCTACAAATACTTTTCTTATCTCTTCGTCTCTTCTGGCTTTGATGGCTTTCAACTCGCTTGACAGAGGGTATAGTTCCTTGATTTCATCGCCAGTCGGTACTCGTTTAACTAATTTCATACTCATGAAACATGTCCTCCTTATTTTCTGACTTTTTATTATAACAGATAAAAAAAACAAAATAAAGGAATATTTATTATATTTAAAATAATGAGAATTGCACGCAATTAAAGGAGAATAAAGCAACAACATTTGTGAATATAATTACAAAAAGAATAACGGCGATGGGAGCTGGTTATATGAGGTATGTTATCAGAAAATTGAATAGTACGATGCTGACTATTTTGTTGGCGGTTCTATTTATGTGCAGCGGAGCTGTAGTCAGGGCGGAATCACGATATCCTGATCATGTAGAATATGAGGTGAATAATACAAATGCAGAGAATGATATAAAACCAAACATATATAGTACTTATAGGACGGTTTTAGCTGAAAACACTGAGGACACCACACAGCTCGGAGTGGAGTCCCCAAGCTGTATACTTATGGAGGCTTCCACTGGACAGGTGATATACGAAAAAAATTGTGACAGGGCTATGGCCCCTGCTTCAGTCACAAAGATTATGACACTGCTGCTGACTTTTGAAGCAATTGATAAAGGGGATTTTGACTTAGATGATGAAGTGGTCGTCAGTCAGCATGCGGCATCTATGGGTGGCTCTCAGTGCTTTTTTGAGATGGGCGAGAAGCAGACTGTAGAAGATATGATAAAATGTATAATCATAGCATCTGGCAATGATGCTGCGGTTGCAATGGCTGAAAAAATCGCAGGATCGGAAACTGCGTTTGTAAATTTGATGAATGAGAAAGCAGGGGAACTGGGAATGACAAACGCCGTATTTAAGAATGCGTGTGGTCTTGATGTAGAGGGACATGAGATGTCCGCCAGAGATATAGCAATCATGTCGCGTGAACTCATTACAAAATACCCACAGATATTAGACTATTCAGGTATATGGATGGATTCAATAATACATAAAACAGCCAGGGGAGAAAGTCAGTTTGACCTTGTGAACACAAACAAATTTCTGAATATGTACACGGGTGCTACAGGACTTAAAACCGGATATACAAGCACTGCGAAATATTGCATGTCAGCAACGGCGGACAGGGATGGAATCCAGCTTATCGCCGTAATTATGGGTGGAGAGACCAAAGATATCCGAAATAATGATGCCTGCACACTTCTTGATTTTGGATATTCCAGATGCAAAAAATATGTTGATAAAGATGTCTTTACTGACGAAAAAATAAGTGTGGACAATGGACGGGGGGATTATGTTAAAATAAAAGGCGGACTGAGTTTTGAGGGCATATTGCTTGACGGTGAATCTGAGAATGATGTGAAAAAGAAGCTCATCATTGATAAGAAAGTAAAGGCGCCTGTGCACGCAGGCGATGTACTGTGCACAGTTGAATACCGTGTAAAGGGCAGACTCATGGGTTCTGTAGATATTCAGGCGGATGAGAACATGGAAGCCATGGATATAGGATTTGCATTTACAGATACGCTTAAGAATTTTTTTGGACTATAAGGAGAAAGTCATGAAGTATTTTATAGCTATAGTTGTTATCCTTGCACTTGTTACATTGATAAACATTCTGTTGGAAAGCCGCAAAGAGAACAGAACGATATCGTTTTCCAATTATAGAATACATGACAAAAGAATACGCAAAGATATCAGGATAGTTATGATCTCTGACCTGCACAATGCACAGTTTGGAGATCATAATAAAGATCTCATAAAAAAAATAGACCTTATAAAGCCGGATATGATCATATCAGCTGGCGATATGATAGTTGGTAAACCGGGAAGAACCGTTGATATAGCTTCTGAACTACTCAATGATCTTGGACGTAAGTATCCGGTATATATTGGAAAAGGCAATCATGAGATGAGAACTTCGATATATCCACAGTATGGGGATATGTGGGAAAGGTTATATAACAATACAAAGGATAATGTGACATGGCTCATAAACGACAGCATATATCTTGAGAAATATAATCTCAAGATATATGGCCTTGATATGAAGCCGGAATTTTACAGAAGGTTCAAGAAGTTATACATGCCGGATTCATATATTACAGGCGAGATAGGAAAAGCTGACGACAAAGCCTATAATATATTGATTGGGCATGATCCTGATTATTTTGAAGAATATGCCGCATGGGGGGCTGATCTGTCACTTTCAGGGCATATACATGGTGGTTTGATGATTCTGCCATATCTTGGCGGCTTTATCTCGCCGATGATAAAGTTCTTTCCCAAATACTATAAAGGAATGTATGAATGCGGCAAAAGCAGGCTGATAGTCAGTGCGGGGCTTGGAATACACACGCTTAAGATAAGGGTGAACAACGAGCCTGATCTTGTTACGATCAATTTGTACTGACCGTGACGTTATTACACAATATTTAAAGATATTTAAGAGTTGCATTATAATTAGATACAATATATAGTAATTGTATTGAACATA
>CAKQQK010000091.1:0-12653 GCA_934270935.1 uncultured Coprococcus sp.
ACATAAGTCCGCTTGGAATTATGTGTATGAAGGGGAATGTGTACTGATATGAACAATATGGATGATGAGAAGATTGAAGACGCAAGCGGTGCTGCGGATACCGATAAGATGATATGGGAAAATGAAGATGACAAGCAGGCAGGACCTGAGGATATGATATGGGGACAGGACTCATCATTATTACCAGAAGAGAGCACTGCAGAAAAGAACACTACTGAAGAGAACACTGCAGAAAACGATTCTGAACCGGTATTTACACCTTATACCGGATTTTCAGACAACACATCAGATCAAGACAGCATACAGCCAGATACTGATTCTGTCGTTGATGAAGGCAGAAAAAAGAAAAAGATGCCAAAAGTGTGCAAGATCATACTTATCGTGCTTGCTGCGGTTATAGTATGTACATATATCTCTGTATCTGTATGGTTCATGTTCCATTACAATTACAAGACATATATAAACGGTGTTGATTACTCGTTCTATACACTTGATGAAATTGATAATGTTATCACAGAGCATATAAAAGATTATTCTCTCACGGTTAAGACGAGAGAAGGCCGGGAATACACCATAACTCCAGACAGTATAGCTCTGGATATACAGCCGAACATTACAGCCAGGCAGATCATAAAGAAACAGAATTGTTTCCTCTGGCCATATTATATGACCATGAAAAAGGATTATGATCTTTACTACACAGCAAAATATGACGACAACAAACTAAAAGAGCTTCTGCACAGTTATGCGTTTACACAGGATGCGAATATGGAGAAGCCTACAGACGCTTATGTGACGATACAGAACGGTAAATCAACTATTATTTCAGAAACTGAAGGAAATTATATTGATTTTGATAAATTATGCGCTATAATAGATGAGGCACTTGTCAAAGGCGAAAAGCTTCTTGAACTAGATCAGACTGATGTATATGAAAAGCCTGAGATAACATCAGAAAGCCAGAGTATTATTGATGAGCAGGAAAAACTTGCAAAGATTCTTGAACTCACAATATCATACAGCATTGATCAGGTATCATGGCAGCTGACAAGCGAAGATTATGGCGACTGGCTTACTATAGGCAAAGATGGAATAACATTTTCACATGATAAGATTCAGGAATACGTTGAGAACATGGCTGCCAGATATGATACATACGGTGTTCCAAGGAACTTCAGGACACACGACGACCGTGTTGTTACATTGGACAACACATGGTATGGATGGAAGATTGATGTGGAAGGCGAGACTGAGGAGCTCACAAAACTTCTTGAAGCTGGAGAGTCTACAGAGAGGGTACCGCTTCTGGATTGCTATGCAGCGGTATATAAAGACGATGGTGATGATATCGGCGATACATATATTGAGTGTGATTTTGGACAGCAGCATATATATGTATATGTTGACGGTGAACTCGTTATGGATTCGGATTGTGTATCCGGAGGCATTTCAAACAACTGCAAGACTCCTGGAGGTGTCTACACCATACTTTATACCAAGACACCGGCAGTTCTTATAGGTGATGACTACGAGACTCCTGTAAAATATTGGATGCCTTTTATAGGTGAGCTTGGAATTGGTTTCCATGATGCAACATGGAGAGGTTCATTTGGCGGTGATATATATAAGAACAGCGGATCACATGGATGTGTGAACCTGCCATTGTCCGCCGCAGAAAAATTGTTTAATATAGCATACGAAGGCATGCCTGTAGTCTGCTATTATTAATATAACTGGAGATGTACCCAAGAGGTTGAAGGGTCCGCACTCGAAATGCGGTAGGTCGGGAAACCGGCGCGAGGGTTCAAATCCCTCCATCTCCGTTAATATCAATACGATTCTGGTCAGGTGTAATATCCTGACCTCGTTTTGTCTTATGGGGGTGATAAGATGGTTACATATGAACAACTTGAAAAAGCAGCTTGTTATATATCAGATGTGATCGGTGATACGCCTGATATTGCTCTGGTTCTCGGGAGTGGTCTTGGACATATGGCTGATATCATAGAAGATCCTGTATATATAAATTACGACGAAGTACCATTTTTTCCTGTATCTACAGTAGAAGGACATGCTGGCAGATTTGTAAGTGGATTTATTCACGGCAAAAGGGTTCTCGCCATGCAGGGCCGTGTCCATTATTATGAGGGATATAGTATGGATCAGGTTGTCATGCCTGTTCGAGTTATGGGTATGCTCGGAGCTGACAAACTTCTTTTGACAAATGCTTCTGGCGGTATATCAGATAATCTTGAACCGGGAGATATTATGATGATAAATGATCACATCTCCTCATTTGTGCCGTCACCACTCATATGTGGATACTATGACAAACTCGGAGTCAGATTCCCGGATATGACTAATGTATATGATACTGAATTATGCGGGATAGTCAGGAAGGCTTACGAAGATAATTCTATCGCATTCAAAGAAGGTGTGTATATTCAGGTCACGGGGCCGCAGTACGAAACACCTGCTGAGATCAGGATGTTTGCCGGACTTGGAGCGGATGCTGTAGGAATGAGCACTGTATGTGAAGCAATTGCTGCCAGACATATGGGGATGAGGGTTGCTGCGCTTTCGTCTGTTTGTAATAAGGCGGCAGGACTTGGCGGAAAACTGTCGCATGAGGATATCATTGCCGCAGGAGATGAAGCAGCAGGACGGCTCGGAAAGATAATTGACAGTTTTATAAAGAGATTGTAAACTTTGTGTTCGTAAAATAGTTTAGAGATGGAGATATATTAGATGAATGTAATACTTTACACTGATGGATCGGCAAGAGGAAATCCAAATGGTCCCGGAGGATATGGTGCAGTACTGCAGTATACAGATGGAAAAGGACAGGTCCATGAAAGAGAATACAGCCAGGGATACATCAAGACAACAAACAATAGAATGGAGCTTATGGCAGCTATAGTTGGGCTTGAAGCTCTCATAAAACCCTGCGATGTAAAGTTGTATTCAGATTCACAGTATCTCTGCAATGCCTTCAACAACCATTGGATCGAAGGCTGGATAAAAAAAGGCTGGAAGAGAGGAAAAAATGAGCCTGTAAAAAATCGTGATCTATGGGAACGGCTTCTAGCTGCAAAAGCACCACATAATGTAGAATTTATATGGGTAAAAGGACATGCCGGGAATCCCGGAAATGAAAGGTGCGATATGCTTGCAACGGCGGCTGCCGACGGCGATGGCAGGATAGTGGATGACGGACTTGAATAAATCGATATATGAGGAGAACGGATATGAACAAGACTGATTTTCGCAGATTGTTTGATGAAAAGATACTTATACTTGATGGTGCTACAGGCACAAATTTAATGAATGCAGGAATGCCTCTTGGTGTATGTCCAGAGAAATGGATACTTGAGCATCCACAGGTTATGGTTGATCTTCAGACCGCTTATCTTGAAGCGGGTACAGATATATTATATGCACCGACATTTACATGTAACAGGATAAAACTGAACGAGTATGGCCTGGCGGAAAAACTCACACTGATGAATAGTGAACTTGTGAAGTTATCACAAAAAGCTGTAGCTGCTGCGGGGCATGGCCTTGTCGCCGGAGATATAACCATGACCGGCGAGATGCTTTACCCTATGGGAAAACTTCAGTTTGAAGAACTTGTAGATGTATATAAAGAGCAGATAAAAGTTCTCGATGAAAGTGGCTGTGATCTTCTCGTTGTTGAGACAATGATGAGTCTTGCTGAGACAAGAGCCGCTGTGATCGCTGCAAATGAGATATCAGATCTTCCAATCATAGCGAGTCTTACATTCAACGAGGACGGGCGCACTCTCTATGGAACCGACCCCGTAACAGCGGTGAATGTTCTTCAGAATCTCGGAGTGTCTGCCATAGGCGTCAACTGTTCCACTGGCCCGGACAAGATGGTCGATCTTGTTAAGCAGATGAAGAGCATAGCATTTATTCCGGTATTTGCAAAACCAAATGCAGGTATGCCGGAACTCATAGATGACAAGAGCGTATACCGCATGACCCCTGATGAATTTGCACAGGATATGAAGATGATCATAGAAGCCGGCGCGAATATGGTTGGTGGATGCTGCGGTACAAGACCTGAACACATAAAAGCGCTTTCAGATATGGCAGCACAAATGCCTGTCCCGGAGATAAGCTGTGAACATGTTCGATGTGTATCGTCAGAGAGAGCCTCGCTTAGAATAGATCTGGACGCACCATTTAAAGTTGTTGGTGAGAGAATCAATCCAACAGGAAAGAAAAAACTTCAGGCTGAACTTAGAGAAGGCTCACTTGAACTTGTTATGAACATGGCGGAGGAACAGGTCGAAAAGGGTGCTTCCATACTTGATATAAATGTTGGAATGAACGGAATCAATGAGAGAGAGATGATGCTGAAAGTAGTTTATCAGGTTTCTCAGGCCGTAAACCTCCCTCTCTGCCTTGATTCAAGTTCACCGGAAGTCCTGGAGGCAGCGCTTAGAGTTTATCCAGGACGTGCACTTGTCAATTCGGTATCACTTGAGAAAGTGAAGATGGAAGAGATTCTTCCTCTGGTAAGAAAATATGGAGCAATGTTCATACTCCTTCCTCTGTCTGACAAAGGATTGCCGGAGAGTCCACAGGAGAAGGAAGATATCATAAATACAGTGTTACATACAGCATTTGAGATGGGATTCACGAAAAATGATGTTGTCGTGGATGGCCTTGTTGCTACAGTTGGAGCACAAAAGGATGCAGCTATAAACTGTCTTAAAACTATAAACTATTGCTACAACAATGGACTTGCTACTATATGTGGCCTTTCAAATATTTCATTTGGTCTGCCTGAGCGAATGTTTGTTAATACTGCATTCCTTACAATGGCCATAGAACGAGGTCTCACGATGGCTATAGCCAATCCTTCGCAGACTATGCTTATGAATGCTGCATACGCTTCGGATATGCTTCTCTTTAAAGAGGAGAGTGATGTGCGATATATTGAGAATGTTAAAGCTCTTGATATAGCAGCACCCGGAAGCGGAGTATCAGGCGGCAAAGCCGGCAGCAATCTGGATGGCAAAAGCCAGATATTCATAGATGTACTCAAAGGAAATAAAAGATCTATACTGAGTGATGTCCACGCTGCCCTTGATTCAGGAACTGATCCGCAGTCGATTATTGACAATGATCTTATCGGTGCAATAAATGAAGTCGGAAAACTGTTTGAAAAGAAAAAATACTTCCTTCCACAGCTTATATCAAGTGCAGAAACTATGGAGATGGCGATAGGAGTGATAAGTCCTCTGGTTCTTAATGACAAGGACAGCTCAGATATGCCAACTATAGTTGTGGCAACCGTTGAGGGTGATATCCATGACATAGGTAAGAATCTTGTAGTTCTAATGCTTAGAAACTATGGATTTAATGTGATAGATCTTGGCAAGGACGTTCCATGTGATACGATAATAGAGTCGGCAATCAAGAATAATGCGAGCGTCATAGGTCTTTCCGCTCTCATGACAACCACCATGGTGAAGATGAAAGATGTGGTGGAGGCTGTCAGAGAAAAAGGGCTTTCGTGTAAGGTCATAATCGGAGGTGCAGTTATAACACAAAGCTATGCCGATGAGATAGGCGCTGATGGCTACTCTGAGGATGCTGCTGATTGCGTTCTTGTGGTTAAGAGGCTTCTTGGAATAGAGTAAAAATTTAGCGCTTTTTTAACTTAACGAAACTTTTTTTGGAGTTGGCTGGAAAATCCGACAATTTTTCTTTTGATACAATGTGAAAAAAACATGAAAAATTACGACAAAATTCATGTTATAAATTGACATTAAAGAAGTTTGTAACTATAATAATTTAGAACATTTTAAGAGACAAGTTGAAAGGTGGTACATATAAATGGGTAATATTGTATTGTCACTGCTGGTTGACAACACATCAGGAGTTTTGAGCAGAGTATCAGGACTGTTCAGTAGAAGAGGTTATAATATTGACAGTGTGACAGTAGGTGAGACTGAGAATCCTGCTTATTCCAGAATGACAGTTGCGGTGAGCGGCGATGAAGCAAGTCTTATCCAGATAAAGAAACAGCTTAACAAACTTGAAGATGTAGTAACTATAGTTGAACTTGAATCCGGCAAATCAGTTTGCAGGGAACTTGTACTTGTCAAGGTAAAGGCCACACCATCCGAGAGAAAAGATATCATCTCAGTGGCAGATATTTTTAGGGCAAATATAGTTGACGTTTCAAAGGAATCAGTTATTATAGAACTGACAGGAACAACAACAAAGTGTGAAGCTTTTCTCAGGCTCCTTGACGGACATGAGATAGTTGAACTTGTCAGGACAGGTCTCACAGGACTTGTGAGAGGTTAGTTTAAGATGTCATACATAAACAATGTTTTTAATTATCCAAGTGGTAGTTAATATATAAGTCATTTTATACAAATTTAGGAGGATTAAGAAAATGGCAGAAGCAAAGATTTATTATCAGCAGGATTGTAATCTTTCATTACTTGATGGAAAGACAATCGCAATCATAGGATATGGTAGCCAGGGTCATGCACATGCCCTCAACGCTAAGGAGTCAGGATGCAATGTCATCATCGGTCTTTACGAAGGAAGCAAGTCATGGGCAAAGGCTGAGGCACAGGGATTCAAGGTATATACAGCTGCTGAGGCTGCAAAGCAGGCTGATATAATTATGATTCTTATCAACGACGAGTTACAGGCAGATATGTACAAGAAGGATATCGAGCCAAACCTCGAGCCAGGCAACATGCTTATGTTCGCTCATGGTTTCAATATTCACTTCGGTTGTATCAAGCCACCTAAGGATGTTGATGTAACAATGATCGCACCTAAGGCACCTGGACACACAGTACGTTCAGAGTACCAGGCTGGAAAGGGTACACCTTGTCTTGTTGCTGTAGAGCAGGATGCTACAGGAAAGGCACTTGACATCGCACTTGCATATGCACTTGCAATCGGTGGAGCTAGAGCTGGTGTTCTTGAGACAACATTCAGAACAGAGACAGAGACTGACCTTTTCGGTGAGCAGGCAGTTCTTTGCGGTGGTGTTTGTGCACTTATGCAGGCTGGTTTCGAGACACTCTGCGAGGCTGGTTACGATCCAAGAAACGCTTACTTCGAGTGTATCCATGAGATGAAGCTTATCGTAGATCTTATCTACCAGTCAGGCTTTGCAGGAATGAGATATTCAATCTCTAACACAGCTGAGTACGGTGATTATGTAACAGGTCCTAAGATCGTTACAGCTGAGACAAAGAAGGCTATGAAGCAGATCCTTAAGGACATCCAGGATGGTACATTTGCTAAGGAGTTCCTCCTTGACATGTCACCAGCAGGCCGTCAGGTTCACTTCAAGGCTATGAGAAAGCTTGCTTCAGAGCATCCATCAGAGAAGGTTGGAGAGCAGATCAGAGCACTCTACAGCTGGAACAACGAGTCAGACAAGCTCATCAACAACTAATCAGTGGGTGATGTGGGATATTAAAGACTCACATACATTTTATAATGAATATCTACCCGGTTTTGGCTTTTTAACGGTCAGAACCGGGTTTCTTTTTTACTTTGTCTTTGTTTTGTGATAATATATGTAGAAGTGATTGTGTTATGTAGAAGTTTATGAGCACATGTTACGTTGTGCAGCTCCTTATTAAGAGTGATATATGGGCTGTTCTTTTAAATTGGAGGCGTTTTGGTATGGGTAAACAGTTGACAAAAAAAGACATCGAGAAGATGGAGCAGGAGATAGAATACAGAAAATGTGTAGTCCGTAAGGAAAAGCTTGAAGCTGTAAAAGAGGCGAGAGCGCAGGGGGATTTAAGTGAAAACTTTGAATATTACGCAGCGAAAAAGGACAAGAATGCAAACGAGAGAAGAATACGTTACCTTGACAGGCTTGTCAGAACTGCTGATGTCATAGAGGATACCTCAGCAGATGATGAAGTTGGTATTGACAATACAGTTACTTTATATTTTGAAGATGATGACGAGGAAGAGACATACAGGGTTGTCACAAGCGTAAGAGCTGATGTACTCGATGGACGTGTGAGCAATGTATCACCGATTGGCCGCGCTGTCATGGGACATAAAGTTGGTGACAGAGTACAGGTGGTTCCCGAAAAAGGAGAGGCTTACTATGTTGTGATCAGGAAAATTGAGAACACTACAGATGATGGCTCATTTGAGATAAACTAATAATGCAACATATATAATTTGTGTGATATCAGGTGGTAGATATGAATTGTTTGGAAGCACAATCAAAAATTATGGCATTTATTGAGAATAAACTCCCCGACGATGAACTCCGGGAGTTTATTAAGCATGTCAGATCGTGTAAAAACTGTTATGAAGAACTTGACATATATTACACACTTATAGTCGGTATGAAACAGCTTGATGAATCAGAAAATGTATCTGTGGATTTCCGTGATGCCTTGAACAATAAGCTGGAAGAGGAAAAGAACCGACTCACTACAGTTAAGCGAATCGCCAATTCTACGTTTATCGTGGTAATTGCCGCCATAATGACTGGTCTCATCTGGTTGTACAACGGGGCGCTGGATAAAGTATATGACTATGAACAGTATTCTAAACTTAGCGAACAGTCGCAATATTATTTTGCGGACTTCTTTGAGTCCAGGCTGCTTAACGATTCTGCGTATGATGTGAGCGATATAGACAAATATTATACGGAAGAGAAAACAAAAAAAGATAAGGTTGCAGACTTTATGGATAAGGTTGGCAAATATAACGAGAACCATGAGGGACTTACAAAATAAGTATTTCAACAATATATTATGGAGGACGATTTTATGCCAGATCAAAATAAAAAGATACTGATTGTGGATGGCCACAGTATTTTAAACAGAGCTTTCTATGGACTTCCGGATCTTACAAATTATGAAGGACTTCACACAAATGCGGTTCTTGGATTTCTGAATATCCTGTTTAAGATCATGGATGAGGAAAAACCCTCCAACCTGTGTGTGGCGTTCGATGTGAAGCAGCCAACATTCAGACACCTTATGTATAAAGAATACAAGGGGACAAGAAAGGCCATGCCTGATGAACTCCGTGAACAGGTGCCTCTTATGAAAGATGTCCTGACTTCCATGAATATAACGATTGCTGAAAAAGGAGGTTATGAAGCAGACGATATCATCGGAACACTTTCGAGAAAAGCAGACGCAGAAGGATATTCTGTAGTCATAGTTTCTGGTGACAGGGATCTTCTTCAGCTTGCCACAGATAATATTCTTGTGAGAATTCCAAAGACGAAAGCCGGAGGCACCACCGTGGAGAACTACTACGCAGCCGATGTTCATAATCTCTATGGAGTAACTCCTGTTCAGTTTATCGATATGAAGGGGCTTATGGGGGATACATCTGACAATATACCGGGAGTTCCAGGTATCGGTGAAAAGACCGCAGGCAAGATCATACAGGAGTGGGGAAGCATCGAAAATGCCATGGAGCATATAGACGAGATAAAGCCTCCTAAGGCTCAGAAGAACCTTCGTGAATTTTCGGATCAGGCTTTTATGTCAAAAGAACTTGCAACCATAAAACTCGACTGTGAACTGGATGTAATGCTTTCGGATACATCCATAGGAGATATATTCAATGACGATTCTTACAGCATATTCAAGAGACTTGGGTTTAAGAGTCTTCTCAAAAAATTTGAAAGCAAGCCAGTCGTCAAAGAACTTAAACCAGATATTATAATAATAAACAATGAAGCTGAGCTGAGATCTCTGTCTGATAAAGCGCTGGAATCCGGACAGATTGGTATGCATGTCATAGCAAATGATGACATGATGTTTGGAATAGCAATTGCGTGTGATGACAAGCAGGCATACATCATCAATACTTCATCTGCTATAACGCCCGACCAGGCATCGGAGATGGTTCTTGATCTCTGTAAAAGAAATATCAAGATCTGTGTTGGAGACATCAAAGGTACACTAAAATATATAAAATTTACTGAATCAGACTCCAACGTTCTTGATATTGGAATTGCAGCATATCTTCTGAATCCGCTTGAAGACACATACAACTACGATGATATATCTAAAGAGTACCTTGAGACATTGCTTCCATCCGAGAAAGAGATCATAGGAAAAGAAGAACTCAATGTGTTCACATTTATCAGCGACAGTTTTCTTGAGGTGTTCGCATACAAAGCTATGATTCCTCTCATCGCATCAGATATCCTTATGGAGCGTCTGCAGGCTGAGGGCATGCATGATCTGTATATGAATGTTGAACTTCCGACAGCATATACTTTATATGATATGGAAAAGCGCGGCATCAGGGTGGATAAAAATGCGCTTGATGAATACAGTCACAGCCTTGAGAAGAGAATACAGGAACTTAAGGACTCGATCATAGGATATGCGGGTAAAGAGTTCAATATCAATTCGCCTAAGCAGCTCGGGCCGATTTTGTTTGAAGATATGGCACTTCCAGGCGGGAAGAAGACAAAAACCGGATATTCCACAAGTGTTGATGTCCTTGAAAAGATAAAAAATGTCCACCCGATCATAGCAGATATCCTTGAATACAGGCAGCTCACAAAGCTGAATTCTACCTACGCAGTTGGACTTGTAAATTATATTTCTGACGACGAGAGAATACATGGAACATTTAATCAGACGATTACTGCAACGGGAAGAATAAGCTCAACTGAGCCAAATCTGCAGAACATACCTATGAGACTTGAGATGGGCAGGCTGATAAGAAAGGCATTCATCCCTAAAGAGGGCTATGTATTTGTGGACGCTGATTACTCCCAGGTAGAACTCAGAGTCCTCGCTCATCTTTCTGGTGACAAAGTAATGCAGAACGCATTCAGGAACAATATAGATATACATGCTACAACTGCATCAGAGGTATTCGGAGTGCCGATAGAAGATGTCACTGACCTTCAGAGAAGACATGCAAAGGCTGTCAATTTTGGAATTGTGTACGGGATAAGTGCATTTGGGCTTTCGGAAGATCTTGGGATATCCAGAAAAGAAGCGGCAGATTTTATACAGAAATACTATGACACATACCAGAGTATAAAGCTGTATCTTGACAAACAGGTTGAAGATGCGAAGAAGAACGGATATGTGACAACGATGTTTGGCCGTATCAGGCCTATACCTGAACTGAAATCGTCCAATTTCATGCAGAGAAGCTTTGGTGAAAGGGTTGCCATGAATTCCCCTATACAGGGAACTGCTGCAGATATCATCAAGATCGCCATGGTAAGAGTCAATATGAAACTGAAAGAGCTGGGACTGAAATCACAGCTCATACTCCAGATCCACGATGAACTTCTCATTGAAACAGCAGAGGATGAGATTGATATCGTGAAGAAACTTCTTGTGGATGAGATGATGAATGCTGCGGATATGTCAGTTCCACTTGAAGTAGGTGTTGCTACTGGTATGAACTGGTATGAAGCAAAATAGAGATTATACCATATAAAATATCATATAAAGATGAGGATTTGCGCAAAATGAAGATCATAGGAATTACAGGTGGGATAGGCTCAGGAAAAACAGCAGTGCTTTCAATCTTCAAAGAGGAATATGACGCATTTGTCATGGAAGCAGATGATCTGGCTCACAGGCTTATGGAGCCAGGGCACAGATCATATACAGATATAATAAATGCATTTGGCGATGGTATTCTGTCTGACGATAAAACGATAGACAGGGCGAAGCTTGGAGCCATAGTGTTTAATGATTCCGGTAAACTTGAGAAGTTAAATCAGATCACACATCCAAATGTAAAAAATGCTATCATTGAATCTATAGAACAGCAGCGAGCTGCGGGATGCGAGCTGTACATACTTGAAGCAGCCCTGCTCATACAGGATGGATATCTTTCCATATGTGATGAGATGTGGTTTGTATATGCTGATGTGGAAGTTAGAATTGAAAGACTGTGCAAATACCGTGGGTTCAGCAGGGATAAGGCTATAGCTGTTATAAGATCACAGGAACCGGACAGCTTTTACGAGACAAATTGTTTGAAAAAAATAGACAATTCAGGTGATCGAGAAGAATTGCGAGATCATATAAAAACTGCTATGGGAATTTTATAGTATATTTTTTGGCTATAATCACGGATTGTACGGATAAAAAGACAATTTTTTTGGCTGATTGTATTGAGAATAGCGGGGTAATGAGTTACACTAATTCTATATGTTTCATTATTCCAAAGGGGGACATAAACCATGAAGTTTATCGAACAATTAAAAGAAAGAGCAAAGCAGAACAAGAAGACGATCGTGTTGCCTGAGACATCAGACATGAGAACTATCGAGGCAGCCGGTAAGGTATTGGCAGAGGGCATTGCGAACGTGATTCTGATCGGCGACAAAGAGGATATCATGAGCAGGGCAGGTGATATCGATCTCAGTGGCGCATCATTTGTCAATCCAGAGAAGTATGAGAAATTTGATGAATATGTAGACGTTTTCGTGGAGATGAGAAGAAAGAAAGGCATGACAGAGGCACGGGCAAGAGAACTGCTTCTGACAAATCCATTATATTTTGGATGTATGATGGTTAAGCAGGACGATGCAGATGGAATGGTTGCAGGTGCAATCAATGCCTCAGCGGACGTACTCAGAGCAGCGCTTCAGACACTTAAGACAG
>CAKQQK010000092.1:0-12040 GCA_934270935.1 uncultured Coprococcus sp.
ATTCATACCTTACATACTTAAACAGCGTCACATAAATCATATGTGACGCGGTTCTCAGTCTGTGCTGTAATTAACTATCATATATCCCTTATCCATCTCTATCTGTGCATCATCCGACACTATCTTGTTGCTTATACCCAGGCTGTCAGCTATCTCGAATGTTCTATCTTGAACATTGTATTCAAAGCCTGTCAGAGTAACCCCTGTAACAACTCCTCCATACGGAACAAATGATATATAATCATAGCCTTCTATTTTATTTATCTGTCTGCCTTCACTTATCATGGTGATAAGGTTGTGATCATCCTCTATCCAGGCATTCACACCCTTGTCACAACAGACCTTTAAAAGTCCAATATTTGCCATGGTGTGATCCAGTCTTGTCCCTGTGGCTCCGACTATATAGATATTCTCCGCTCCTATCTCCATGGCATGGAGAATACCCACATGTGTATCTGTAAAATCCTTATGGGTTTCGAGGTTTACAAACTGCATGCCTGTCTTTATCTTTGCCAGTTTCCGGTAATATGCCACGACCTTTGAGTTTGCCGAGTCAAAATCACCGACTACAATATCCGGTATGATCCCCAGCTTTCTGCACGACTCAAGGCCCTTGTCCACTGCGATTATACAACTGTCCTCAAGGTGTCTGTCAATAATACTCTGCAATGTAAACAGGTCAACCCTTCCGCCTGTTATCATGATACAATTTTTCATATTCTATCCAATCTTTATCCTGTATGATCTGCAGCAGTAGCTTTTATCTGCACGCCCCGCCATACTTATCTATATGAATCAAATATCTTAAGGAACTTGCAGCTATTGTCATACGCATCACCGCCAAATACGGCAGAACCGGCAACTATAACATTAGCCCCTGCATCTATTACCTCTGTGACATTCTTCAGATTCACGCCGCCATCAACCTCAATATTTATATCAAGTCCTCTTGAATCTGCAAGTGCTCTGACCTCACGCACCTTTCTGAGTGCCGAAGGTATAAATGACTGTCCGCCAAATCCCGGATTGACACTCATCACAAGGACCATATCCAGATCGTCTATCACATAGTCAAGAGCTGAAACCGGTGTGGCCGGATTGAGTGCAACTCCCGCCTTCATGCCAAGCTCATGTATCTTGGCAACTGTGCTGTGAAGATGCTTACAACTCTCTGCATGCACCGTTACCCAGTCTGCCCCTGCTTTCTTGAAGTCCTCAAGATATCTTGCAGGCTCCTCTATCATGAGATGGACATCGAATATCATGCCAGTCTCTTTCCTGAGACATTTTATGACAGGTGCACCAAATGAGATGTTCGGTACAAATGCCCCATCCATGACATCTAGATGGAGAGCAGGCACATGTGCCCTGTCGAGTTCCTTTATTCCATCTGCTATGTGTGCAAAATCCACTGACAAAAGTGAAGGTGAAAGAATTATCATTTTACCATTTCCTCTTTTCTTTTAAATCATTATATATCATTACATAATCATCGTAACGTGCCCGGCTTATATCACCATTTCTGACCGCCTGCTTCACCAGACAATCCGGCTCACTTATGTGATTGCACATATTGAATCTGCACTGTCCGGTGTACACTGCTATATCCGGGAAATACTCCTTCAGATCATCCGGCTCTATGGAATCTACATATAAGGACGAAAATCCCGGGGTGTCCATGATATATGTATTCCCAGATATATGCATGAGTTCGGAATGTCTGGTTGTATGTTTTCCCCTCTTTATCTTATCGCTCACGGCTCCTGTCTGAGCCTCTGCATCAGGCTTTATCGCATTCAGTGTGGATGACTTTCCAACTCCCGACGGCCCCGCAAACACTGTCGTCTTATCCCTGATGATCTCTTTCAGTTCATCTATTCCCTCATCATTTTTTGCACTTATGAACAGTGTCCTGTATCCGCTCTTGCCATACGATCTGCACACATCCATATTCTCTGCCGACAGATCCAGCTTGTTGAAGCAGATAACAGTCTTCACACCACTCTTCTCCATACTGACCAGAAACCTGTCCAGAAGATTGAAATTCGGTTCAGGTTCACTCACAGCAAATATGATTATGGTCTGGTCCACATTCGCAACAGCGGGCCTTATTAACGAGTTAAATCTAGGCAATATCTCAACGATATTACCTAGATTGTTCTCTGCATCAAGTATCTCTATATTAACATTGTCTCCGACCAGCGGCTTTATCTTCTTATTGCGAAAAATCCCCTTTGCCTTGCATTCATACAATACACCATCTTCCGCATCGATATAATAAAATCCGCCGATACCCTTTACTATCTTGCCTGATATGATATTTACTGCCACTTATTCTTCATTCTCCTGTGTAAATGTTGCTGACAAGTTACCTGTATTGAAGCTCGATGTCACATCTATTCCCTCAGAATCCGTGATAGTTACTGAGAAAGATCCCTCATTTGTCTCAAGTCCTGTAGGCCCAGTCAAACCATCTATGCTTACAGGGAGATCGGCCTCTCCAACTGTGCCACTGTATACTGAATAGCTCTCCTTGCCTATAACATAGGATATGCTTACATTGACATTGCCAAATGTCTCAAAGTCAAATTCCACATTCGAGATTGATCCGCTGAATGAAACCGAATAAGTAACTTTCTTTTGTCCCTTGCTGACAACGTATGTGACCGTGGCTCCCTCGTCAAGCTCTGTGTTGACTACAGGATCCTGTGATATTACCTCGCCCTCTGGCACATTGTCATCATAGTCATAGCTTGGTGAACCGACCAGCTTACACTCTTCCAACTTGGCTGCAGCATCTGCCTCTGTCATGCCTACAAGATTAGGAACAATGGCTGGTTTCTGCTCTTTTCCATTACTAAGTATGATCTTGACTGTGGATCCCTCCTCAATCTGAGTTCCAGCGACAGGATCTGATGATATTACGTGATCCTTCTCGACATTGTCATCATACTGATAGCCATGTGTCACCTTGAGGTTCGCCTCCTCAAGCAGCGTAGTAGCCTGTGAATCTTCAAGATTGACAACGTAAGGCACTTTCGTCATCTTTCTTCCTGATGATATGACAATAGTTATCTGTGTATCCTGTGTGATTGACACACCCTCATCTATACTCTGGGATATTACATATCCCTCCTCTACTTTATCATCAGTCTGCTCTTCAAATACATAGTTTGTGAAGCCGTTCTTCTTCATCTGCTCTTCTGCCGCAGTCTTATAAAGGCCAACCACATTCACCATAGGAATAGTCTTTTCCTCTGTGACATCATTCGTTCCCTCTGTGGTTATGACGTCTGTACTCTTCTCAGTGCTGTCACTGCCGCCGAACAGATTCCATCCCGCGATCTTGCCGATAAGCAATATGGCAAGTATGGCAAGAACAACCGCTATGGCTATACTTGCAACCATGATGATCTTCTTCAGTCGCGGATCAAGTTCATCCTCACCGCCAAATGACTCATTCTGCATAGATGACTCACCGTTATATGGATTGTCCGTGTAACGGTTATCTTCTGTATCGTAATCATCGTCATCGTCGTCCGGGAACAGATCATCAAGCTGTGAAGGCGGCATAACAGGTCTGTTGACCTGTGGCTCTGATCTTCTCGGCTGCGCAGCTGGAGTCTCTGTCAAATCTGATGTCTCCACCTGTCTTCCAGTCTTTATGGCCTGCATCTCCTGCTTTGTCATCTCTATAGTAGGGGATGTCGGCACATTCACCTTTGGAACAACTATGCAGTCTATATTCGGATTCTCTTTTACTCTGTTGAGATCAGCTATCAGAGCATTCGCCGTGAGATATCTTCTCTCAGGCTTTTTCTGTGTACACTTTCTGATAACCTTCTCAAGACTTGTAGGAATATCAGGATAATACTCCCTTGGGGATACCATCTCTCCCTGGATGTGCATAAGTGCTATGGCCACATTGTTCTCACCCTCGAAAGGAACATGGCCTGTGAGCATCTCATACATCGTGATTCCCAGTGAATATATATCGCTTCTCTCATCGCTGAAGCCGCCGCGGGCCTGCTCAGGGGATATGTAATGCACACTTCCCATGGCATTCGTCGTGGTCGTACTTGACGATGCAGCTCTGGCTATACCAAAATCTGTAACCTTGAGTGTACCATTGTTAGAAATGATTATATTCTGCGGCTTTATATCTCTGTGTATCGTATGATGCTCATGGGCAGCCTGAAGTCCCTGTGCAATCTGGATGGCGAAATCTATCGCCTTCATAGGCTCTATCCTGCCGTTCTGCTGGATGTAATCCTTCAGGGTTATACCCTCAACAAGCTCCATGACAATGTAATATATACCATTGTCCTCGCCTACATCATATACATTCACTATATTCGGATGTGACAGTCCTGCCGCCGACTGAGCCTCTATTCTGAACTTCGTCACGAAATTGATATCAGAGCTGAATTCAGGCTTCAGCACCTTTATGGCAACATATCTGTTGAGTACATGACATTTCGCTTTATATACCTCTGACATACCGCCAGATCCTACCAGCTCTATGATCTCATATCGACCACTGAGCATTATACCCGGATTTAACATATAACTTTATTCCTCCCAATCTATAGCAACCACAACAGCAGATATGTTGTCCTTGCCGCCGTAGTAATTAGCTCTCTCTACAAGCTTCTTTCCAGCATCTGCGACATCATCCGCCTCAGATATGATCTCCCTGATCTCGTCATCCTCGATCATATTGGACAAACCGTCTGAGCACAGAAGTATCTTGTCGTCTGCTGAAAGCTCCACCTCAAAGAAATCAGGAACCACATCATCACCTATTCCCAGCGCTCTTGTTATAATGTTCTTCTCAGGATGATTTCTGCCCTTATCTCTGTCAAGCTGGCCATTCCTGATGAGTTCTTCCACCAGTGAATGATCCATAGTGATCTGTCTGATCTCGTTATTTACTATATACAATCTGCTGTCGCCTATATTTGCAACATACATGATTCCATCATCTATGACAGCCGCAACAAAGGTTGTTCCCATTCCGGCATAGTCATCCGGATTGCTGAGGGAAAGTTTATATACTTTATCATTGGCATATATGATCGCCCTCTTTAAAAGTGATACGGGATTGTTGATCTCGCTCTCTCTCACATATTCTGTTGCCGCCTCTATAGCTGTCCTTGATGCAACGTCCCCGGCTTTATGACCTCCCATTCCATCTGCAACTATGTACAGATTCTGAATCGGTCCCACAGGCTTATCTGTATAAAATATACTGTCCTGGTTCATTGAACGTTTCTTTCCAACATCTGTTATTCCAAATGATTTCATATCTATATCCGTTCTCCATCATATAAGACAATCCATTTACAGGATTATCTGCCTAAAACACCACTCTGCATATTCTAGCACATGAAATAAAAAAGAACAAGACGAACTATTATCAGTCCATCCTGTTCTCCTCTTCGTATTTGCGGCGCAGCTGTCCACACGCCGCATCTATGTCTCTTCCCATGCTCCGTCTCACCGTGGCTGTTATCTGGTTTCTCTCCAGCACATTTTTGAAATTCTCTATAGACGCATTGTCAGCCCGCTCATACGATCTCTCCTTTATAGGATTCACGGGTATGAGATTCACATGACAGTTCCTGCCCTTTATGAGATGCGCAAGTTCCTTTGCCTTCTCCGTGCTGTCGTTCTGGCCCTTGACCAGAGAATACTCAAATGTGATCCTGCGCCCGGTCTTTTCAAAATAATAGTCACAGGCATCTAACACCTCAGCTATCGTATATCTGTTGGCTATCGGCATAAGTTCACGTCTGTCCTCATCATTCGGTGCGTGAAGCGACAGTGCAAATGTTATCGAAAGGTCAAGATCCGCCAGTTTCTTTATCTCCGGCACCAGGCCGCAGCTGGACACCGTTATATTTCTCTGGCTTATGTTCAGCCCGTCCTGATCAGTGAGCATATTTATAAATCTCACAAGATTGTCAAAGTTATCAAGTGGCTCTCCTGTACCCATGACAACCACATTTGACACCCTCTCACCCGTGATCTTCTGAATGCTGTATATCTGGGACAGCATCTCAGAGGCTGTCAGATTTCTCACAAGCCCGCCTATGGTAGACGCACAGAATCTGCATCCCATGCGGCAGCCAACCTGTGAAGATATACACACGGAATTGCCATGCTTGTATTTCATGAGGACACTCTCTATGACATTGCCATCGTGCAGCCTAAAGAGGAATTTGTTCGTTCCATCCTCCTCCGATATAAGTCTTGTAACCACAGACACTCCATATATACCCTGTTCATCCATAAGCTGTCTGAGATTCTTCGGAAGATTCGTCATCTCATCTGTGCCATCCGCCAGTTTGACATGAAACCACTGATATATCTGCTTTGCCCTGAACGCAGGCTGGCCCACGCCCTGAACCCAATCCTTCAGTTCATCCATTGTCATAGATTTCAGATCTGTCACTTTGTTATCACTTTCCACACCCAACATATATTATACCTGTATATCCTTTTTATTTATCTCTTCGAAACTTTGACATAAAGAATCCGTCGCACTCGTCAACTCCCTGTATCAAAGCTATATATCCGTCATGTCCACCGTGTCCCGGCAGATAATCTTCTATATTGACCGCCTTGAAATCATGATTGTCCGCAAACCATGCGGCATTGTCCTGGTTCTCTCTTCTGTCTGTGGTACATGTTGAATACACCAGTGTTCCGCCAGGCTTCACATATCCCGACACCACATCCAGGATATCACGCTGAAGCTGCGCCAGCTCATCTATGGAGCTGTCCGTCACGTTATACTTTATATCATTCTTTCTGCCCATTATGCCGAGTCCCGAACACGGAAGATCTGCTATGACCACATCTGCGCTTCCTATCAGCTCTTCATCTACTTCTCTGGCATCCCACACCTGTACCTCTACGTTCCGAAGTCCAAGCCTGTCCACGTTCTCCTCGATAAGTTCTGTCTTTTTGTCAGTGAGATCACGGGATATGACCTTCCCTGACTCACCGGCAAAATATGCGGCATACATCGTCTTGCCTCCCGGCGCTGCACACACATCCACAACGAGATCTCCCTCATGGATATCAGCCACCTTCACCGCAAGACATGAACTCTGATCCTGCACTACAAATTCGCCGTCAAAAAATCCGGGAACCTTTCTTATATAATCATAACCGCTTATCAGAAGTGAAGTCTCACCTATAGTACCTCTGCTGACATTTATCCCTGCATGTTCAAGCTTATCTGCAAAGTCATCAACACTGATCACCGCTGTATTTACACGGATCGCAGTAGGACGGTCATCCTCACCGCTCTCAAGCATCCGCTCTACAGTATCACTGTCATGATCCTTTAGAAGTATACCGGCAAGCTCCTCCGGTATCGAGTATTTCACAGACAGATACTTCTGTAAGTCTTCTGACCTCTCTGGATATACTATACTGTCCTTGTTCCTGGCGATGTTCCTCAGCACTCCGTTCACAAATCCCCTGAGACTGCCAAATCCATGATCCGTGGCAAGTTTTACGCACAAATTACAGGTAGTGTGATCCTGAATAGAATCCATATAGAACATCTCATATGTTCCCATTCTGAGCACGCACCTTATGAGCGGCTTGCATTTGTTCACTCTGGTCTTTGAAAATGAATTGATTATATAGTCAAGTCGTATGCGCTTTTCGGTGACGCCCTCAACCATACGTGTTATATATGCCCTGTCCTGTTTGCTCATGAACTGGTTGGCTCTGAGTGCAGTGTTAAGTGCCGTATTTGAAAATGTATGATTCTTTTCTATATCAAGCAGGGTGGTCAGAACCACCTCACGGGTATCTCTCTCCATATTGTTATATTCTCCGATTTATATCTGCTGCCCTTCAGACAGTTTGTTGCCTGCGAGAAATGCTGCGGTATCCATTATTTTCTTGCCCTCTGGCTGAAGTCTTGTGATCTGAAGTGCATTGGTGCCGCACGCTATGGCAAAGCTCTTCTTTGTTACATTCACGATCTGTCCGGGAGCAGTGCCACAAGGCGCATCGACAACCTTTGCTCCATATATCTTCACATTCTTGCCATTTATGCTGGTAAATGCGCATGGCCACGGCTGAAGGCCTCTCACAAGACGCTCTATCTGCTCTGCCGGCTGCAAAAAGTCTATACGGCCCATATCCTTACTGAGCATGGCCGCATAGCAGCTCTTTGAGTCATCCTGCGGAGTTCTCACCGCAGTGCCGTTCTCAAGCTTTTTAAGTGTAGAAATGATAAGCTCCGCTCCGCACGCAGCGAGCTTGTCAGTGAGGCTCTCACCTGTATCATCATCCTCTATAGGGACTATACTCTGCTCTATCATGTCTCCTGTGTCAAGACCCTTAGCCATATACATGGTGGTGACTCCTGTCTCCTTCTCACCGTCTATGATAGCTCTCTCTATAGGGGCTGCACCGCGGTATTTCGGGAGCAGGGAGGCGTGTATATTGATACAGCCATATCTTGGTATTTTCAGGATGCTCTCAGGGAGTATCTGTCCATATGCGGCAACCACTATGGCATCCGGAGCATATTCACTTATCACATCCACATTCTCCTGATCCCTGAGCTTTACCGGCTGATATACAGGGATATCATGCGCCATGGCTCTTACCTTTACAGGGGTTGGCTGCAGAGCTTTTCCTCTTCCCTTTGGCTTGTCCGGCTGTGTATAACACGCAACAACCTCATGTCCTGCCTCGACTATCTTCTCCAGGGCATTTACCGCAAAATCCGGAGTTCCCA
The DNA here is from genome assembly GCA_934270935.1 of uncultured Coprococcus sp. GTDB lineage: Bacteria > Bacillota > Clostridia > Lachnospirales > Lachnospiraceae > Coprococcus. Next base: position 8,774 of record CAKQQK010000092.1, read on the forward strand.
TATATATTATTCTCATCAGTCATTCCTCCTGTATATGCTATATCATCAGATCTTATGGATCTGTTTAGTTCTGTGTAACCTCATGAAGTCCATCCTCCACAAGATCCTTGTAGAGCTTTCCGTCAAGGTGATCAAGCTCATGGCAGATCGCCCTTGCAAGAAGTCCCTCACCCTCAACAGTGATCTCCTCCATATTCTCGTCATAAGCCTTGCATATGACATGCATAGGTCTTGTGACTGTTCCAAATTTTCCAGGGAGGCTGAGGCATCCTTCCTCACCTGTCTGCTCGCCATCAGACTCTATTATCTCCGGATTGATAAGGCAGAGCGGATTGTCGTCGCACACGTCTATGACAACTATTCTCTTGAGGATTCCTACCTGAGGGGCGGCAAGTCCCACACCATTTGCCTCATACATCGTGTCAAACATATCATCTATAAGAGTGAGTGTCCTGTCATCCATCTTGGTCACAGGTCTGCACGTCTTTCTGAGTATGTCATCTCCGTCCAATCTGATATTTCTTATTGCCATTTCTATGATCTCCTTTTCTCATAATTATATCTAATACATATTCATAGGATTGAAGTCGAAGAACACGTTCACGCCGCTCTCGTCTATATCCCTGAGCCAGGTCTCTACAGAGTCCTTTATATCCACCAGCACATCATAGTCCTGATGTTTTATATACAGTACCTTTCTGTACATATCTTTTATCTTTGATATTGCAGGATCCGACGGTCCCACAAGAGAAAGTCTATTCTCATTAATATATTTTCCCCTTATAAGAGAATACATCCTATCCATTATATTGGCAAGCTGTTCTTCATCGCCACTCACAGCCATGATCACCAGCATATTCCATGCCGGAGGATATCTCATGAACGATCTGTACGCCTCCTCCGTCCTGTAGAACATATCATAATTCTGATCCGCAGCGGCCACGATGGCGTAATTGTCCGGCTTGTATGTCTGTATGAGAACCTTGCCCGGTTTGTCTCCCCTTCCGGCCCTTCCTGCGGCCTGGGTCAGCAGGTCAAATGTTCTCTCTCCGGAGCGGTAATCGCCACTAAACAGCGTCAGATCTGCAAGCAGTATGCCCACAAGGGTTACATTTGCAAAGTCATGCCCCTTTACTATCATCTGGGTGCCGATAAGGATATCAGCCTCACCTCTGCCAAAGCTCTCCAGTATCTGCTCATGGGAATTCTTTTTTGATGTGGTATCCCTGTCCATCCGCAAAGTCCTGGCTTCTGGGAAAAGTCTGTTCACTTCCTGCTCAACCTTCTCTGTACCGGCTCCGTACCCGCCTATGAGTTTCGAGCCGCACGACGGACACACTGTCGGCTCAGGGATGCTGTAACCACAGTAATGACAGATCAGCCTGCCGTTAGAATTTCTGTCGGTATGCTTTGCAAGTGACACATCACAGTGTGGACATTTGACGGATTCCCCACAGTTCCTGCAGAACACAAAACTGTTGTATCCCCTCTTGTTGATGAACAGCATGATCTGCTCTTTCTTTTTAAGCCTGTCGGCAATGTCTAATGCCAGCTCATCGCTTATGATGGACCTGTTGCCTCGTCTCAGCTCTTCCCTCAGATCAACTATGCTTGTCTGTGCAAGGGGCCTGTCCGCCGCCCTGTTATTCATCGTCCAGAGTCTGAACTCTCCCGCCATGGCACGGCTGTAGCTCTCTATGGACGGCGTTGCAGAACCTAGTATCACGCTTGCGCCCTCCATCCTGGCTCTCTCAAGTGCCACATCTCTGGCGTGATATTTTGGAGGATTATCGCTCTTGTAGCTGCCCTCATGCTCCTCGTCGATCACGATCAGCCCCAGTCTCTCAAATGGGGTGAAGAGAGCAGAACGCGGGCCTATGACCACATCCACTTCCCCTCTCTTTGCGCGTTCAAACTGATCATACTTCTCTCCGCTGCTGAGTTTTGAGTTTACAAAGGTCACACGGTCTCCGAAATATCTCGTAAAATATCTCACCGTCTGATATGTGAGTGCTATCTCCGGTATGAGGACTATCGCCTGGCGGCCTTCCTCTATCACCTTCCGTATGCATCTCACATACACCTCAGTCTTTCCACTTCCGGTCACGCCGTGAAGCAGATATGTCTTCCTGATACCGTTATCTATATCACTACAGAATTCATCTGCTATCTTTCTCTGGGTGTCATTTAAAGTGATCTCTTCCCTGCCTTCAGCATTCTCCATGGAATCCGTCATGACTTTTCTGTAACTGCTGCTTTCAGTCACTTCTATCACGCCCTCCTCCTCCATGGCCTTTACCGCCTGTGAGGATACCGCAAGTTTCCCGGTTACTTCACTCATCGGGATGATGTTTCTATTCTTCAGGGCACGGATAAGCCTGAGTTTTGCCTTTGCATTTTTCTTCAGATATCTGTACTCGCAGCTATCTGTGTCTTCCACTTTCAGCACGACATAACGGGTTACAACGCTCTTCACGGTTTTCTTAACCGGCATGACAGTCTGTATCGCAGCTATCATAGTTGAGCCGTATCTCTCCTTTATCCAGCCGGCAAGAGATAGAAGCCGGCTCTCCACAGCGACACCGTCATTGCATACCGATGCGATAGGCTTCATTCTGCTTCTGTCGTATTCTGCTTTTTCTGATATTCCGATGACATATCCTTTGCGCATGGAATTTCCCCTGCCAAATGGTATGTTCACCTGACAGCCCACCGTCACATCTCCCTCAAGCTCCTCCGGGATGATGTACTGAAACACTCTGTCGATCGCCTCATGGGATATGTCGATTATCACATCCGCATATAATTCCCGCATCTTCTTCCTCCAGTATCTGCTGTATCAATTCTCTCTCATCCATATGTCTCTTCTCGCCGAGGACTTCCTGGTATGTCTCATGGCCTTTCCCTGCGAGCAGAACTATATCTCCACGCTCTGCATTGGTAAGCGCATAACGGATGGCTTCTTTTCTGTCAGTTATCCTCACATATCTTCCGGAACTTTCCATAACTCCTGTCTCTATGTCATCCATGATGGCTTCCGGATCCTCCATGCGAGGATTGTCGCTGGTTATAACTGTCATCTCGGCATATTCTCCAGACACGCGGCCCATCCCCATGCGTCTGCTCCGTGACCTGCCTCCTCCGCATCCATATACACACAGTATACGATGGGGATCGTATTTTCTCAACGTCATAAGTACACTAAGGAGACTCACCGCATTGTGTGCATAGTCTATATATACCATAAATTCATCTGACACCGGAACG
>CAKQQK010000093.1:0-11793 GCA_934270935.1 uncultured Coprococcus sp.
GGTGCATTTGTGTTATCTTTTATATCTAGAGAGAATATACGTTCAGATATGGATGCGGGAAATGACAAGACATGCATATACAGAGAGTATTCAGAGGGTTCAGGCGGAGATTTTAGCCTGTCTGCAGGCCTTGTCAGTTCAGATCTGAACGGAGGTATAGTGATGAACGCCGATAGTGATTTTGAACATAGATTTTTCTATGTGAGCAGTTTTGAAGGGTATGTTGCCATATTTAACTGTTATGGAAGTCTTGTCAGAATCACGGATATTGTGACTGAGAATGTAAGGATAGAGATGCGGGAATTGATGTCGGAACGTGTATACTTTGAAACTCTTGGTGATGTTGATGAATTCCTTTTGAAGCTATGATTCAGATGAGAGTTTATGAACATCGATGAGATAGAATATGCAGTTTTCAGCGCAGTGTTAAGGCAGGAAAGGAATATATATGGTTTATGATATAATTGTGATCGGTGCAGGCCCGGCGGGAATGACAGCAGCCATAAAGGCGAAGGAGTCATGTAAAGATGCGAAAGTACTGGTGATAGACAGGAATAAGAAACCCGGGAAAAAAATATATGCCACCGGCAATGGAAAGTGTAATCTGGCAAATACAAAGCTTGATCTTTCATGTTATCACAGTGACAATGAATTTTTTCCATATCAGATTGTGAGCACTGAAGCATTCAGGGATGTCACTGAGTTCTTCCTTGATCTGGGTGTTGCAGTATATGAAGATAATGGCTATATATATCCGGCTTCACTTCAGGCATCGACGATCGTGTGGGCGCTTACAGACAGGCTTAAGATGCAGGAAATTGATGTTCATACCTCTGAGGAGGTCAAAGCAGTTACGGAGAATGATGGAAGATACATAGTTCACACAGAATTGGATGATTATTATGCGGCAAATGTAATAGTTTCCCCGGGAGGCGCTGCAGCGCCAAAGCTTGGAGGCAGTGAAAAGGTATATGATATCCTGAAACCGCTGGGGGTTTCAATCATAAATCCACACCCGGCTCTCTGCAGGCTTATGAGCAGGGATGTACCGGACGCTCTTGCAGGTGTGCGCGCAAAGGCAAATGTCTCGCTTATGTGTGAGGACAATCTGTATGGCAGTGAATCTGGTGAGGTTCAGTTTGCATCAGGCTGGATTTCAGGAATAGCAGTATTCAACCTGAGCATACAGTGCATAGATCTGCTGAATGATGGGAAAAAGCCGTATATAGAGGTTGAACTTGTCCCCGACATGAAAGAGGAAGACCTGGCCGGTTATATGAAAACATTTGCCAGGAAAAATGGAGCAAGGCGTCCTCTTGCCATGTTGAACGGTCTGGTCAATGAGAAGATTGCAAGTGAGATACTTGATAGACTTGGAATAAACTATGTATCATCAGCAGAGTTTTCAGATGATGATATATCCAGCATAGCGAATATGCTCAAACACATGGAATTTGCGGTGGATGGACATGGCAGTTATGAAGACAGCCAGGCGGCGAGCGGCGGAGTTGATACAAGACAGCTAAGGGCTGACACACTTGAACTTGGAGATCATAAGGGACTATATGTGGCTGGAGAGTATGCAGATGTAACCGGAAAATGCGGCGGTTACAATATTATGTGGGCGGTTATAAGCGGTATGAGAGCAGGGACAGCCGCCGGAAAGAGAATGGAAAATGATAAGAATAAATAACATAAAGCTGCCTGTTTCGTTTACGGACAGAGATGTCGATCAGGCGGTAAAAAAAGCTCTGAAAATAAAGAATGTGCCATCATATCGTTTTTTTAAACTGTCGCTGGATGACAGAAAGAGAAATCAGGTTAAATATATTGCGTCTATAGATGTTGACTTACCGGATGAAGATAGGATAGTCAAGAGACTTCACGATAATAATATTATGTCAACAAAACCTGTGAGATATGTATTCCCTGATCCGGGAGATGTTCCGATGAGGAACAGGCCGGTGGTGATAGGAACGGGGCCTGCTGGCCTTTTTGCTGCACTTTATCTCGCAAGAGCCGGATACAGACCACTTGTATTTGAACGAGGGATGGATGTTGACAGAAGAAAAGATGCTATAGAAGCGTATTGGGAAGGACAGGCCACGCTCTCGCCAAATTGCAATGTACAGTTTGGAGAAGGCGGTGCAGGGACTTTTTCCGATGGAAAGCTAAACACTGTTATCAAGGATGGTTCAGGACGCCGCACTGAGGTTTTGAAGACATTTGTCCACTATGGCGCTGATCCGTCAATCATGTATATAAACAAACCACATGTTGGAACAGATGTGCTTTCGGATATTGTGAAGAATATGCGTGAGGATATCATAAGACTTGGTGGAGAAGTGAAATTCGATTCGTTATTTACCGGATATACGCATTCTGGTGATGGAGACTCGGTTGATATCTACATAAAGAATCTTGAGAGCGGAGATATAGAGAAGGTGTGCACGGATGCTCTTATACTTGCGCTGGGACACAGCTCCAGGGATACCATAGAGAGCTTATACGAAAGCGGTCTTCCTATGCAGCAGAAGCCATTTGCCATGGGACTCAGAATAGAGCATAGACGTGAAGATATAGATGAGATGAAGTACGGCTATGATCCGGTATACGAAAAATTTCTGCCTGCGGCGGATTACAAGATGACGCATCAGGCTTCAAACGGCAGGGCGGTCTATTCATTCTGCATGTGTCCTGGTGGTTATGTGGTAAATGCCTCGTCCGAAGAAGGCAGAATATGTGTAAACGGAATGAGCTACAGCGGCAGGGATGGTATAAATTCAAACAGTGCCATTGTCGTGAATGTCACTCCTGAGGATTTTGGGTCGGATCATCCTCTTGCCGGAATGGAATTTCAGAGACGCTGGGAAAGTGCTGCATATAAGGCGGGAGGTGGACTTGTTCCGATTCAGCTTTTTGGCGATTATATGAAGGATGTAAAAACCGAAAAACTTGGCAGAGTCATTCCCCAGATCAAGGGCGGATTCAGGCTTGCCAACCTTAAATGCTGTTTGCCAGAGTATATAAACGATGCTATAATAGAAGGAGTTGTGTCATTTGAGAAGAGGATGCCAGGATATGCAGAATATGATGCTATCCTCTCCGGAATAGAGGCCCGGACATCATCGCCGGTCAAGATAGTCAGAGGCGAAGACTTAAGGTGCGAGGGCACATGTATATATCCATGCGGCGAAGGTGCCGGATATGCAGGTGGAATAACTTCGGCTGCGGTTGACGGAATAAAGGTCGCTGAGGCCATAGTTTCAAGATACAGCAGACGATACATAGGAGAATAGATATGAACAGAGCGTATTTAAAAGATAAGAAAAAGATTGTTATAAAGATCGGTTCGTCATCACTTATACATGAGGAGACGGGCGGCCTTGATTACACAAAGCTTGAAAAGCTTGTGAGGATCATTTGTGATCTCAGAAATCAGGATAAGGATGTCGTGCTTGTGTCATCTGGAGCTATAGGAGTTGGAGTGGAGTCTCTGGGACTTGGCAGAAGACCAAAGACTACATCACTTAGACAGGCATGTGCGGCTGTTGGGCAGGGCCAGCTCATGATGATATATCAGAAACTGTTTCAGGAATATCATAAGACTGCAGCACAGGTTCTTCTTACATTTGACGTTATATCATCAGATGAAAGAAGAAAAAATGCAATAAATACGTTCAATGAATTGCTTCAGCTTGGGGTTGTTCCGATTGTCAACGAGAATGATACGGTGGCCATAGATGAGCTGGATGACAGCATTGCTTTTGGAGATAATGACACTCTGTCTGCTATAGTTGCATCAATGATCCATGCAGACCTGCTGATACTTCTGACTGATATTGACGGATTATATACGGATGATCCGCATAACAATCCTGATGCAAAACTTATACCGGTTGTTGATTGTATAGATGACCATATCATGGGCATGGGAAAGGGAGCAGGATCAAAATATGGCACAGGTGGTATGACCACCAAGATTGCCGCTGCAAGGATTGCAACCAACTCCAATTCCGACATGGTTATCGTGTCAGGCTCGGATATGGACAATATAGTGCGTGTGATGAATGGAGATGAGATAGGAACACTCTTTACATCATACAAGGATCATGATTTTGATGTCGTGAAGTTTATTCTCAATAAGGAGTACCTGATTTAATATGAATGAATCTATAATTGACGCTGCAAAAATTGCACGTATAAATGAACTTTATCACAAATCAAAGGCTGAAGGCCTGTCTGATGCTGAAAAGGCTGAACAGCAAAGACTTCGTCAGGAGTATATATTTGCTGTTAAAAATAATCTGAGAAGCACTTTGAACAATATTGATATAAAAGAAAAGGATGGCTCTATAACAAGACTCGCAGATAAGGATCCGACCAGAAGAGCCTGACATAAAGTGGAGGTTTGCAGTGGACGCCACAGACAAAGCAGAGATAAGAAAACAGATAAAGAAACTTAGAAATGATATGTCACAGGATGACTGTCAAAGAATATCTGAGAGCATATGTCAGAGATTGTTTTCTCTGGATACATACAAAAAAAAGAGGCATATATGTGCGTATATATCCAAGGGGAATGAAGTTAACACAAGACCCATTATAGAGAAGGCATGGAATGATGGAATGCTTGTATACGTTCCAAAGGTTTACGGTGAGGTTATGCATTTCATCCGTATAGACAGTTTTGATGATGTTGAAAAGGGTAAATTTGGCATCATGGAACCTATATCAGATGCAATATCTGATCCAGAAGATGCTGTCATAATTATGCCGGGGGTAGCGTTTGATCTTGAGCGGAACCGGATCGGATTCGGCGGTGGATATTATGATCGTTATCTGGAGGCTCACAGTGGACTTACGAAGATAGCACTTGCGTATGAATTTCAGATAGTAGGACATATTGACAGCGAGAAAAACGATAAAAAACCTGATCTTATAGTGACTGAGAAACATATAATATCATAAAATGTGTATTGATTGCCTGGAGGTCGTACTATGAACAGAGAAGAGATAGCGGCAAAGATCGCAGATATGGAGAAGCTTATCCAGAATAAATCAGCGGCGTCATCACAAGATGACAGAATAGAAAATGATTCAGAGACAGAATTTGCACTGTGCCTTGGCGGAGGTGGAGGCAAGGGTGCATATCAGCTTGGCGTGTATGAGGCACTTAGTGAATATGGGATCTGGGACAGAGTGACTGCCATTTCAGGTGCGTCTATAGGTTCCATCAACTCGGTGCTTTTTGCTGGCGCGGACCCGGAGAAAAGCAGAAAAGCCTGGGATGAGATTGAATTTGAGACTGTGTTTGATATCGATCCGGATCTTGTGCTTGACGGAAAGCCTGGGTTCATGACGAGAAGAGAGATGATCAGGCTCATGGATTCCTATGTCGATTACGATATAGTCGCACACGGTGACAGGAGGATATGGTCTGTCATATCTGAATGCTGTCCGGATGGAAGCCATGAGCCTTTATATGTGGAGCTTACCGATCTTTCAAAATCTGATATAGAGAAGGTTGTCCTGGCTTCGTCAGCCCTCCCTGTCTTATATGAACCTGTGGAGTATAAAGGCAAAAAATATTATGACGGTGGAGTGACGGATAATGTTCCTGTGAAGCCGCTTTATGATGCGGGATATCGCAATATTATAATATGCGGCTTGAACCCGGACTCCAGGAAGAAGCTTGGAGAATTTGAAGGACTGAAAGCCATTGAGATATATCCAAGTGTGGATCTCGGTGATCTGATGACCGGTACACTTGACTTTTCGGCTGATTCCACTAAATTCAGGTACATGCTTGGCTATAAAGACGCCGTGAGGACTCTCAAGGCAGAGCTTTTTAGAGATCCGGCATATATTGCAAATTTGGATCATTACAAGGCCATAGACATTGCTGATATAGAGACTCAGATGAGGATGGACAGATCTTCTTCTGCTGCAAAGAGCAGTATGGACGGCATAAAGAGGATCCTTACAGGACTTGGAATAGAAAATTGAGATTAAGGATAAGAACGTATGAACGAGATAGAGACAAATATTGAAAATATCGATCTAAGCGCTCCAGCACCGGCTGAAGAGCCAATGAGACAGTATTATTTCATCAAAAAGGGACGGGAGTATGTAAATGCAAAGAAGAAAGAACTTGGCAGAGATATCACGTGCTCCATCCAGACATTTGGCTGTCAGATGAATGAGAGAGATTCTGAGAAGCTGGCAGGTATACTCGAGAAGATGGGGTATGTGAGGACTGAGTCTGAGCATGCTGACTTCATAGTATACAACACATGTACCGTCAGGGAGAATGCCAACAGAAAGGTCTATGGCCATCTGGGACTCATGAAGCACCTGAAGGAGAAGAATCCGAATATGATGATAGCTCTCTGCGGATGCATGATGCAGGAGCAGCATGTTGTGACAACCCTAAGTAAGAGCTACAGGTTTGTGGATATGGTTTTTGGCACCCATAATGTATATAAACTTGCTGAGATATTTGTGAACAGGATAGAATCCGGAAGTATGGTCATAGATATCTGGAAGGATGCCAAGGAGGTTGTGGAGGATCTCCCTGCGGTGAGGGCGTTTCCGTTCAAATCAGGTGTAAACATCATGTTTGGATGCAACAACTTCTGTACTTACTGTATAGTGCCATACGTAAGAGGAAGGGAACGCAGCAGAAATCCTGAGGATATCATAGATGAGTGCAGAAGACTTGCTGATGACGGTGTCGTGGAGATCATGCTCCTCGGGCAGAATGTCAATTCATATGGCAAGAACCTTGAGCATCCGATCACATTTGCAGAATTACTCAGGAGAGTGTGCGCCATAGATAAGATACAGAGAGTCAGATTCATGACCTCACATCCCAAGGATCTGTCGGATGAGCTGATAGATGTGATCGCTGAGAATCCCAAAATCTGCAGACATCTTCATCTGCCAGTACAGTCTGGGTCAACGAAGATACTGAACGCAATGAACAGAAGGTACACAAAGGATTCGTATCTTGCGCTTGTTGACCGCATAAAGGCTAAGGTTCCGGATATCTCACTCACAACAGATATCATTGTGGGATTTCCAGGTGAGACAGAGGAAGACTTCCTTGAGACCATGGATGTGGTTGAGAAGGTGCAGTATGATACTGCATTTACATTTATATATTCAAAGAGAACCGGTACGCCGGCAGCTGGTATGGAGAACGGTTCCACAAAGGAAGAGATACAGAACAGATACAACAGACTTTTAAAGCGTGTCCAGGAGATAAGCGATGTGAAGACCCTTGCAATTAAAGGACAGACACAGCCGGTTCTGGTTGAGGGATTTGACGAGAAGGGCGACGGACTTCTGACCGGCAGACTTTCCAACAACATACTTGTCCATTTTCCTGGGTGTGAGGAGATGGTTGGCAAGATAATGAATGTTAAGCTTGTTGAATGTAAGGGATTTTATTATATGGGTGAATTAGCAGAACAGGAGTAGTTAAAGTGGCAGCATTAACACCAATGATGGCTCAGTATATGGAAGTTAAGAATCAGTACAAGGACTGTATTCTATTCTATAGGCTGGGAGATTTCTATGAGATGTTCTTTGACGATGCCTTGACGGCGTCCAGAGAACTTGAGATAACACTGACCGGCAGGGACTGTGGTCAGGAGGAGAGGGCACCGATGTGTGGCGTTCCGTATCATGCTTGTGATATATACCTGAACAAGCTGATCGAGAAGGGCTACAAGGTGGCTATATGCGAGCAGATGGAAGATCCAAAGCTTGCAAAGGGTATTGTAAAAAGAGAAGTTATACGTATAGTTACGCCTGGTACAAACATGTCCCAGGCTATTCTTGATGAGACGAGGAATAACTATCTCATGTGCATATTTGGCTGTAATGATGAGTATGGCGTGGCAGTGTGTGATATCACTACCGGAGAGTTTAGATCATGTCATATCTCGTCCACATCAAAGTTGTATGATGAGATAAACAAATATTCCCCGACGGAGATCATCGGAAATGGAGCATTCCTGTCATGTGATCTGAACTTTGATTACATGAAGGAGAAGATGAAGATAACTATATCTGAGGCTCCGTCACATTACTTCAATGATGATACATGTGAGGATTTCATCAAGAGACAGTTCAAAGTGGGAACCATAGACGGTCTCGGCATAGATGAGCAGGAGGATATGCTGCTCTCTACCGGAGCGCTTCTACAGTATCTCCATGAGACTCAGAAGAACTCACTTGATCATATCAACAGGATAGAGATATATTCCATAGAGGACTTCATGATCATAGACAGCTCGTCAAGAAGGAACCTAGAACTTACTGAGACCCTCAGGGATAAGCAGAAGAGGGGGTCACTGCTATGGGTGTTGGATAAGACCAAGACTGCTATGGGAGCCAGAATGCTCAGGAATATGATAGAGCAGCCCCTTATCCACAAAGAAGATATTGAGGCGAGGCTTGACGCCATAGCAGAACTCAACGATTCTGTGATAACCAGAGATGAGCTCCGTGAGTACATGAATACTATATACGATCTAGAGAGACTTATGACGAGGATATCCCTTCGTACAGCCAACCCAAGGGATCTTCTGGCGTTCAAGACATCCATACAGTTACTTCCGTTTATCATACAGTTACTTGGAGAGTTCCATTCGGATGAGCTCACTGAGATCAGATCAGGTATAGATGACCTGCAGGATCTCTATGATCTGCTTGATCGCGCCATAGTAGACGAACCGCCTATACTCATAAGGGAGGGCGGTATATTTAAGGATGGATATCTTGAGGACATAGACACTCTGAAAAATGCCACCACCGATGGCAAGAACTGGATTGCAGAGCTTGAAGCCAGAGAGAAGGAAAAGACAGGCATCAAGAATCTCAAGATAAAGTTCAACAAGGTATTCGGATATTATTTTGATGTAACCAATTCTTATAAGAGCCTTGTGCCGGATTATTTCATCAGAAAGCAGACACTTGCCAATTCTGAGAGATATACAACAGATGAGCTTGACAGACTGGCAGGAGTTATCCTTGGATCGTCTGACAAGCTTGTTGCCCTGGAGTACAACACATATGTAGAACTTCGTGACACACTTGCTGCTGAGCTCACAAGAGTGCAGAGAACGGCCCACAGCATAGCCATGCTTGACGCGCTGTGTTCTCTATCATATGTGGCTGTTGCAAATGGATATGTGAGACCTGAGATCAATACAGATGGAGTTATAGACATAAAGGATGGACGACATCCGGTCGTTGAGAAGATGCTGAACAATGATATGTTCATCACCAACGACACATATCTGAACAACCATGAGAGCAGGATATCGATCATAACCGGTCCTAACATGGCTGGTAAGTCCACATATATGAGGCAGACCGCACTTATAGTGCTCATGGCGCAGGTTGGAAGCTTTGTCCCTGCGGCATCTGCCAATATAGGCATCTGCGACAGGATATTTACAAGAGTAGGAGCATCAGACGATCTTGCATCCGGACAGTCCACATTCATGGTGGAGATGAGTGAGGTTGCAAATATCCTGAGAAACGCCACGAAAAACAGCCTTCTCATTCTTGATGAGATAGGACGAGGAACCAGCACATATGACGGTCTGGCGATCGCATGGGCGGTTGTGGAGTATATAAGCAACAATGAGCTGCTAGGTGCAAAAACTCTGTTCGCAACACATTACCATGAGCTCACGGAGCTTGAGGGTAAGCTGTCGGCGGTCAACAACTACTGTATAGCGGTCAAGGAGGACGGCGATGACATAGTCTTCCTCAGAAAGATCGTCAAGGGCGGTGCCGACAGAAGTTACGGTATACAGGTTGCAAAGCTTGCCGGTGTGCCTGACATAGTCATAGCCAGGGCAAATGAGATCAGTAACCAGCTCATAGATAAAGATATAACAACAAAACTCAAAGAGATAAAGGTGACAAATGATTTCAAACCTAAAAATGATGATCTGCAGATGTCAATGTTTGGCACACTTGCAGAATCACAGGTCATTGAGGATATAAAGTGTGTTGATCTGTCCAACATGACCCCTATGAAAGCTTTACTTTATTTAAATGAATTGCAGGAGCGACTTAATTCATAAGGAGCGATATATATGATAAAGGTATTAGACCAGAATACAATAAACAAGATAGCAGCCGGTGAAGTCATAGAAAAGCCGAGTTCTGTCATAAAAGAGCTCGTGGAGAATTCCATAGACTCAGGGGCTACAGCCGTCACGGTCGAGGTCAAGGGCGGCGGACTGTCATTCATGAGGGTGACGGACAACGGAGCAGGTATAAATAAAGACGAGGTTAAACTTGCTTTTAAGCGTCATGCCACCAGCAAGCTTGTAAAGGTTGAAGATCTCCTCAGCATATCTTCATTGGGTTTCAGGGGTGAGGCTCTAGCGAGTATAGCTGCTGTATCACAGGTTGAGCTTATAAGCAAGACCGCGGATGATGTAACGGGCATCAGATACCAGATACACGGTGGCGCTGAGATATCAAGTGAGGAGATAGGATGTCCGAATGGAACGACCATCGTTGTACGGAATCTCTTCTACAACACACCTGCCAGAAAGAAGTTCATGAAGACAGATGCCACAGAGATAAGTTATATATATGATTTGATGTGCCGTATATGTATGTCACATCCGGAGGTATCGTTCAAGTTTATTGCAAATGGAACTGACAAGATTTTCACATCTGGAAATGGCAAACTCAAGGATATAATCTATCATATTTATGGCAGGGATATCACCTCAAATCTTCTTGAGATAAATGCTGAAAATGATTATATGAAGATTTCCGGATTCATAGCAAGGCCTTGCATATCAAGGGGAAACAGATCGTTTGAAGGTTACTATGTAAATCACAGATATATAAAAAGTGCGGTGCTCACTAAAGCTATTGAGGATGCCTTCAGGACATTTGTCATGATACATAAGTTCCCATTCACGGAGATAAACTTTGACGTAAAACCTGATCTGATAGATGTAAATGTGCATCCGACGAAGATGGAGCTTAAGTTTGTGAACAGTCAGGACATATACAGTTTCACATACAATGCAATCAGAGAGACCCTGCTTTTTAAAGAACTTATACCAGATGTCACCCCGGAAAAGGATCCGAAGCCGGAGACATTCAAGCAGAGAGACATTGGAAATAAGCCAGAGGCATTTGAGAACAAGCGAAGGGAAGCTCTGGTGTCGGCGGAGAATAAAAATATGCAAACAAATGTTGCTGCACCAATGAATAACACTGTGCCAACGAGCGGTGTTACGCCGACGAACAATTCTGCGCCAACGAGTAGTTTTACGCCAGTAAATAACTCTGTACCAGCGGGTAGTCCTTTACCTGAGAGCACTCCCGCACCGGTCAGACCTGTAATTGAGGTGATCGACGAGACGAAATCTGCAAATTGTGTCAGAGAAGACGTATCACCATACAAGAGATCTGTCAGCGAGAACAGAGAAAACGTTGCAGAATCGAACACAGACAATCAAAACGCAGACAATCAAAACATAGACAGTCAAAACACATGCAATAAAGAAAATGTAAATACAAATACGGACGTTTCGACTTCACAGAGCAGTGATAATTCAACGCTTCTGAACAACAGCCTGGAGAATACCATACCGGCAGAGGAGAAGAAAAAGTATGTCCAGCAGGATATGTTCCAGGAAAAGTTCCTAACAAAGGAAGCGAGGGCAAAACACAGACTGATAGGACAGCTTTTCAAGACGTATTGGCTTATAGAGTACGATGGCAGGTTCTTCATCATGG
>CAKQQK010000094.1:0-11637 GCA_934270935.1 uncultured Coprococcus sp.
TCAGCTTAAAAGAAGATTTTACGGAGGTTATTATAATGGCTCGTATTTCAGGTGTTGATTTACCAAGAGAGAAACGTGTTGAAATTGGTCTTACTTATATCTATGGTATCGGACTTCCTTCATCACAGCGTATTCTTAAGGAAGCAAACGTTAATCCTGATACACGTTGCGCAGATCTGACTGACGATGAGGTTAGAAGACTCAGCGAGGTTATCAAGGCAACTCAGGTAGTAGAGGGAGATTTACGTAGAGAGATAGGCTTCAATATTAAGCGTTTACAGGAGATCGCTTGTTATCGTGGCAAGCGTCACAGACAGGGACTTCCTGTTCGTGGACAGAAGACTAAGACTAACGCTAGAACTCGTAAGGGTCCTAAGAAGACTGTTGCTAATAAGAAGAAGTAATATTTATAGAATATATTTGTAAAAAACCATAGGAGGTTTAGGCTAATGGCTAAGCAGGCAACTAAAAAAGTGGCTAAGAAGCGTGTCAGAAAAAGCGTACAGCATGGACAGGCTCATATTCAGTCATCTTTCAATAATACAATTGTTACATTAACAGACGCTGAAGGCAATGCGCTTTCATGGGCAAGCGCTGGTGGATTAGGATTTAAGGGTTCTAAGAAGTCAACTCCATATGCTGCTCAGATGGCTGCAGAGACAGCTGCAAAGGCTGCTGCACCTTACGGACTCAAGACAATCGATGTATTTGTTAAGGGACCAGGATCAGGAAGAGAGGCTGCAATTCGTGCGCTCTCAGCATGTGGTATAGATGTAGTTAGTATCAAGGATGTTACTCCGGTTCCACATAACGGATGTCGTCCACCAAAGAGAAGAAGAGTTTAATTAGAGGAGGTACAAACAAGATGGCAGTAGATAGAACCCCAGTTCTTAAGAGATGCAGATCTTTAGGCATGGAGCCAATGTATCTCGGAATAGATAAGAAATCAAACAGAAGACCAAATAGATCAAATAGAAAGCAGAGTGAGTACGGACTTCAGCTTCGTGAGAAGCAGAAGGCAAAGTTCATTTATGGTGTGCTTGAGAAGCCTTTCCGTAACCTTTATGCTAAGGCTGAGCAGCAGAAGGGATTAACAGGTCCTAACCTCATGACTTTACTTGAGCTTAGACTTGACAATGTTATCTTCAGATTAGGTTTTGCAAGAACAAGAAGAGAGGCAAGACAGATCGTAGATCACAAGCATGTACTTGTAAATGGTAAGTGTGTAAACATTCCTTCATATACAGTTAAGGCTGGAGACAAGATCGAGATAAGAGAGAAGAGCAAGTCTCTTCAGAGATATAAGGATATCATGACAGCAACAGAGGGCGTTCTTGTTCCAGGTTGGCTGACAGCAGACAGAGATAACCTCACAGGTGAAGTTGTTGAGAAGCCAAGCAGAGAGCAGATCGACGTTCCTGTAAATGAGACTCTCATCGTCGAGTTATATTCTAAGTAAGATTTGTTCTGTATTTATGCATTTTGTAACTTGGAGTGTAGCATATTTAAACCCGTAAAGGAGGGGCTTAGATGTTTGAGTTTGAAAAACCAAAAATCGAGATCGTTGAGACTTCAGATGACAACAAATATGGCAAGTTTGTAATCGAGCCTTTAGAGAGAGGCTACGGTATAACACTTGGTAATGCACTTAGAAGAATAATGCTTTCTTCATTGCCAGGTACTGCTGTAAGCCACGTTAAGATAAAGGGTGTTTTACATGAGTTCAGCTCAATACCAGGTGTTAAAGAGGATGTTACTGAGATCATAATGAACATCAAGAATGTCGTTATCAAGAATAACTCAGATACATTCGAACCAAAGCAGGCATACATTGACGTTGTAGGTGAGCGTGTTGTTAGGGCGGGTGACATAAAGGTTGACGGAGATATAGAGATTGTTAATCCTGATCTTGTAATTGCAAACCTTAGTGGCCCGGACGCAAAGCTTGAGATGGAGCTTACAATTGTTAATGGCCGTGGATATGTAAGCCTTGATAAGAATAAAGAGGCAGATGCACCGATTGATGTTATCGCTATTGACTCAATCTTTACCCCTGTTGAGAGAGTAAACCTTACAGTTCAGAATACACGTGTTGGTCAGGTTACTGACTATGATAAGTTAACTCTTGATGTATATACAAACGGAGCTCTTGCTCCAGATGAGGCAGTAAGTCTTGCTGCTAATCTTCTGGTAGAGCACTTGAAGCTGTTCGTAGATTTATCAGAGAACGCACGTCTTGTAGATGTTATGGTTGAGAGTACAACAGACGAGAAGGAAAAGGTTCTTGAGATGAATATCGATGAGCTTGAGTTATCAGTTCGTTCATACAACTGTCTCAAGAGAGCTGGCATCAACACAGTTCAGGAACTTATAAATAAAACTCCAGAGGATATGATGAAGGTTCGTAACCTTGGTCGCAAGTCACTGGATGAAGTTTTAGCTAAGCTTAAGGAGTTAGGCTTATCACTTAATCAGAACGAAGACTAATAACAGTTTTCATATACCACTCAAGCTGAATAATAGTAGGCACAGTGAAGACCCACAAAGGGTATAGGAGGATAATTAAGATGGCAAAGTATAGAAAGCTTGGAAAAGCAAGCGCACAGAGAAACGCATTACTTCGTAACCAGGTAACTCAGTTACTGTATCATGGAAAGATCAAGACAACAGAGGCTAGAGCTAAGGAAGTTGTTAAGATTGCTGAGAAGCTCATCACATTAGCAGTTGCTGAGAAGGATAACTATGATGAGGTTACAGTTCAGGCTAAGGTTGCTAGAAAAGATAAAGATGGCAAGAGAATCAAGGAAGTTGTAGATGGTAAGAAGGTTACAGTATACGACACAGTTGAGAAGAAGGTAAAGAAGGATCAGCCTTCAAGACTTCATGCCAGAAGAGAGATGCTCAAGGTTTTATATCCAGTTGTTGAAGTTCCTACAGAGGCTGCTGGTAAAAAGGCTGGTACAAAGAAGATCGACTTAACACAGAAGTTATTCGATGAGTATGGTACAAAGTACGCAGGACGCAAGGGTGGTTATACAAGAATCATCAAGATCGGTCAGCGTAAGGGTGATCAGGCTCTTGAGGTTATTCTCGAGTTAGTATAATCAATCGATAGATATTATACAGATAAATAAACAGGGCTGCAGTACATAGACGTATTGATTTACGTTGTGTACGGCGGCCCTGTTTTTTTACGGACCATGTGAAGGGTGAACAGTTAGTAATATATAGGGATGATGGCATAAAGTTTGTTTATACGAATAAAGAGTGGGAAAAATGAGCTTCATAAATATTAAAGGGTTATCGCATAAATTTAATATAAAGGATAAAGATGGCAATAAGATAGGCGAAAACTGGGCGATAAAGGATGTGGATTTTCTTGCGGATAAGGGCGAGATAATTGCAATCCTGGGAAGAAATGGTTCGGGGAAGTCCACATTTGCAAGACACCTGAATGGACTTCTTGCGCCACATGAGGGAAGCATAGTTATAGGTGGTCAGGAACTGGCGGGAGCCAAAGAAATGACGTCTGTGCGAAGACAGGTTGGAATGGTATTCCAGAATCCAGATAACCAGATAGTGGGAAATACCCTCGCTGAGGATATAGGATTTGGACTAGAAAATCTGGGAGTTTCAAGTGATGATATCTGGAAGAAGATAGATGAGATGCTGGAGTTTACGGGACTCTCAGCGTACAAATATAAGAATACAGCACGTATAAGTGGTGGTCAGAAACAGAGACTGGCCATAGCATCAGCCATGGCAATGAGTCCTGAGTGTATAGTTCTGGATGAGGCCACGTCCATGCTTGATCCGCAGGGAGCAAGAGCAATGCTCGAACTCGTACAGAAATTAAATAAAGAGAAGAATATTACTGTCATAATGGTTACCCATAAAATATCGGAAGCTCTTATGGCGGATAGAGTATACATATTGGATGACAGCAGGATAATTGCAACTGGGGCACCGAAAGAGGTACTTATCGATGCAGAACAGCTAAAAAAGTATGGACTTGAGATTCCAGTTAGAATGAAACTTGAAGCCGGGATTCCCATAGATGTGTGCACAGAGTACAAGAGAAGACAGAAAGCATATATTAATAAGCGTGTTTCATCAGATGACGAGGAGGACTGTATTATTGAGCTTCAGAATGTGGAATATTCATATGTCAATGGCAATGACTGCTATCATGCCCTTCAGGATGTGAATGCAAGAATATATAAAGGCCAGATTGTGGCTGTAGTCGGGCAGACAGGATCCGGGAAGAGTACTTTGCTTCAGATGATAAATAAGCTGATAGTTCCACAGAGTGGACATGTGTATCTATATGGCGTAGATGTGCAGAGTGTGAAAAATACTAAAGAAATCCGAAGAAAAATAGGGTATGTATTTCAGTTCCCGGAGTCACAGTTATTTGAGAGTACAGTGATAAAGGATGTAATGTATGGTCCCCTGAATTTTGGAATGGAAAAGGATGATGCAGAGCGTGCTGCAAGATGTGCACTGGAATTGGTTGGTGTTCCGGACAAATATGAAGATTACTCGCCGTTTGAATTGTCAGGCGGACTGAAAAAACGTGTTGCCATGGCGGGAATACTGGCATATGCCCCGGATATACTGATACTTGATGAGCCTGCGTGCGGGCTTGACGGCGAGAGTCGGGAACAGCTTTGGAATATCATAAGGAATCTGAATCGAGAGAAAAATGTGACGGTGATACTGGTGTCCCATGATATGGAGGATGTATATGAGATGTCAGAGAGAGTTTTGCTGATGGATCAAGGCAGAATAGTATACGATGGAGATACAGATGCCTTTTTTGAAGATGAGACTTTGATTGGAAGGTATGGAATAGATATCCCTGATGGTGCAAGGCTGCTTAAATCTGAGCAAAGCAATAAAAACATGAGTGATTGTAAATAGTCTTATGTATACATCTGTAGTGTGAGACAGTATATGCCATAGATATGAGGATCGTTTTTACACTGCAAATATAAAATTGTAATAGATAAATGGGAGAGTTGTGAGATGATACGAGATATCACAATAGGACAATATTATACAGGTGATTCGGTGATACATAGAATGGATCCAAGAACAAAACTGGCGCTGACGTTTCTATATGCAATATCATTGTTTTTGTGTAAAGATTGGTGGATGATCATAGCCGCAACGATATTTTTGGTTATTTATGTAGCTGTAAGCCGGGTTCCGATAACATATATAAGCAAAGGACTTAAAGTAATATGGATGTTCATATTATTCACGGCGATATTCAGCGTATTCAATGGTGATGGAAATGTGATCTGGAGCTGGCACAGACTTCGTATAACGGATAAAAGCGTGATGACCACAGTGATAGTGGTTATACGTCTGGTATATCTCATAATAGGGTCTTCAGTTATGACATACACCACCAGACCAATGAATCTTGCAAACGGCCTTGAGAGCAGTCTGGGTTTTTTGAAAAAAATAAAAGTGCCGGTTTCCGAGATGGCGATGATGCTTATGATAGCGCTTCGTTTTATACCGATATTTATGGAAGAATTGGACAAAATCATGAAAGCACAGCTATCGAGAGGCGCAGACTTTGAAAGCGGAAACATATTTAAAAGGATAAAAAGCTATATCCCTGTATTAATTCCGCTGTTTGTCTCCGCAATAAGACGTGCCACAGATCTGGCTCAGGCAATGGATGCCAGATGCTTTGATGGCAGCGAGGGGCGGAGCCGTATGAATCCTTTAAAATACAGTGGAATAGATTATATAAGTTATGCTATAGTGTTGATGTATCTGGGATGCATGATAGCATATAGATGTGTGATGTAAATGATGTATGTAGGGGATCATTTCACAGGGCATTCATGATATGGCTTTGTTCATAGCAGATATTAAATATGAGAAGTATTTTGATAATGCAGAAAAGGATATAGATGTGTACGGCACATCTCAAACGAGAATATGAAGAGAGTAAAATTGATAGTTGCGTATGATGGAACAAATTATTGTGGCTGGCAGGTTCAGATAAACGGAATAACGGTAGAGGAAGTTTTGAATAAGACGCTCAGCGAGCTGTGTCACGAGGACATAAAAGTGATAGGTGCCAGCAGGACAGATTCGGGGGTACATGCACTTGGAAACGTGGCGGTGTTTGATACTGAGTCAGGAATCCCTGGAGAGAAGTTTTCGTTTGCTCTTAATCAGAGGCTGCCGGAGGATATCAGGATACAGGAGTCGTGTCAGGTCGCTGATGATTTCCATCCGAGATATTGTGACACCATTAAGACATATGAGTACAAGATACTCAACAGAAGGTTTGATATGCCAACAGAACGTCTTTATTCAACATTTGTATATTATACACTGGATATTGACAAGATGAAACGCGCTGCGGCCGTCCTGGTAGGAGAGCACGACTTCAAGAGTTTCTGTTCCACAAGATCGCAGGTAGAGAATACTGTCCGGACGATTACAGATATAACCATAGATAAAGTTGGTGATATGATACATATAAGGATAAGCGGAAATGGATTCTTATATAATATGGTTCGGATCATAGTTGGTACTTTGATGAAGATAGGTCTTGGAATCTGGCCGGAGGACTGTATGGAGGCAATACTTGCGGCAAAGGACAGGACAAAAGCCGGGCCTAAAGCTGAGGCTAAGGGACTTACTCTTGTTGAGATCAAATATTTGTAATGAGATAGAAAAAATGCAAGGCAGATATGGGAAGTGCCACAGACGTGCGTATACATGTAATTGCGTTTGCTTGAAGAAATGAGACTTGAAAAAACTCAGAAAGCTATATAAAAAGTGGAAAACATCTAGTAAAACACTAAAAATTAAATGAAAAACATTGTGTAAAATGCACAAAAAACAGGTGCTAAGAAAAACCAATTATGTTATAATCATGTTGAAGCGCTGATATATGCTGAATATGACGACAGTGCTTCGATGATAATAACGTGATTGGTTTATATTTTTATTAGGAGGACAAGCGAATGGCAAGATTTACGTTACCAAGAGATTTATATCACGGAAAAGGTGCTTTGGAGGCGCTCAAGACATTCAAGGGTAAGAGAGCTATGGTCTGTGTCGGTGGTGGATCCATGAAGAGATTCGGATTCCTTGACAGAGCAGTTCAGTATCTTGAGGAAGCCGGAATGGAAGTTAAGTTGTTCGAGGGAATCGAGCCGGATCCTTCAGTCGATACGGTTATGAAGGGCGCTGCAGCCATGCTTGAGTTTGAGCCTGACTGGATCGTTGCTATCGGTGGTGGTTCACCTATAGATGCAGCAAAGGCGATGTGGATAAAGTATGAATATCCTGATGCAACATTTGAGGATATGTGTAAGGTATTTGGAATTCCAGAACTCAGAAAGAAAGCGCATTTTTGTGCAATTTCTTCTACATCGGGCACAGCAACAGAGGTTACTGCATTCTCTATCATTACAGATTACGAGAAGGGAATTAAGTATCCTATAGCTGATTTTGAGATTACACCTGATGTTGCAATTGTTGATCCGGAGCTGGCAGAGACTATGCCTCAGAAGCTGGTTGCACATACAGGTATGGACGCAATAACACATGCTATTGAGGCTTATGTGTCGACGGCAAACTGTGATTTTACTGACCCTCTTGCGCTTCATGCGATCAAGATGATCCAGAACGATCTGGTTGGTTCATATAATGGAGACATGGACAAGCGTGACGCAATGCATAACGCACAGTGTCTTGCAGGTATGGCATTTTCAAACGCATTGCTTGGAATCGTACATTCAATGGCACACAAGACCGGAGCAGCATTTGCCGATTACGGTGCACATATCATCCACGGAGCGGCAAATGCGATGTATCTCCCGAAGGTTATCGCTTTCAATGCAAAGGATGAGACAGCAAAGGTTCGTTATGGCGAGATAGCAGATTTCATGGGCCTTGGCGGAGAGACACTCGACGAGAAGGTAGATCTTCTCATCGCATATCTGCGCAAGATGAATGATGATCTGAACATACCTCATTGTATCAAGAATTATGGACCTGACAGCTATCCATGTGAGCAGGGATTTGTTCCGGAGGACGTATTCCTTGAGAGACTTCCTGAGATTGCAGCAAATGCGATACTTGATGCATGTACAGGCTCCAACCCAAGACAGCCTAGCCAGGAGGAGATGGAGAAGCTGCTGAAGTGCTGTTACTATGACACAGAGGTGGATTTCTAAATAAAAGATAGTATTTACAGACAGAAGAATGAATGATAATATGGTATCCGGCGGTGCACATGTATCGCCGGATATTTTTGTTGGATATTTTTGTTGGAAAAAGTAGTTGACAACAAAATGTAATTATAATATACTTGCAAAGTATGCGAAGTTTATAAGTGCGTTTCGAACCAATGCCCCGGTAAGGAATGTGCTGAATATACATTAGTAAAGAAGATTATAAAAGAATAATTTAGGAGGTACCACGATGAAGAGCTTTATGGCAAGCCCATCAACAATAGAGAGAAAGTGGTATGTAGTTGACGCTACAGGACATACTTTAGGTCGTCTTGCATCAGAGATCGCAAGCATTTTAAGAGGAAAGAATAAGCCAACATTTACACCACACATTGATACAGGTGATTATGTAATAGTAGTAAACGCTGACAAGATCCAGGTAACTGGTAAGAAGTTAGATCAGAAGGTATACTACAACCACTCAGATTATGTAGGTGGTATGAAAGAGACAACTCTTCGTGAGAAGATGGCTAAGAAGCCAGAGGATGTTATCTACCTTGCAGTTAAGGGAATGCTTCCAAAGGGACCACTTGGCAGAGAGATGATCACAAAGCTTCATGTATACGCTGGTGCAGATCACAAGCATCAGGCACAGAAGCCAGAAGTATTAGAGATTAAGTACTAAGAAGGAGGAGATTAACAGATGGCTAAGACAACAAAGTTCTATGGAACAGGAAGAAGAAAAAGCAGTATCGCCAGAGTTTACATCACTCCAGGTACTGGTAAGATCGTTATAAACAAGAAGGATATGGATGAGTACTTTGGTCTTGATACACTCAAGGTTATCGTAAAGCAGCCACTCGTTGCTACAGGCACAGAGGGCAAGTACGACGTACTCGTTAACGTATGTGGTGGTGGTTTCACAGGTCAGGCTGGAGCTATCAGACATGGTATTTCAAGAGCACTCCTTGAGGTTGATGCTGAGTACAGACCAATCCTTAAGAAGGCTGGATACCTTACAAGAGATCCAAGAATGAAGGAGAGAAAGAAGTACGGTCTCAAAGCAGCTCGTCGTGCTCCACAGTTCTCAAAGAGATAATTTTATTATTTCAGATATATCAAGAACCCGCAGAAATCAAGTGTTTCTGCGGGTTTTCTTTATTTGGCGCCGGCGCAAAAACCACCCAAGAATACCCTGTTTTTCTGTATTTATCAGCGGCCAAAGCTTTCCGCTCATCCTTGGTGCCCTTAGGGACCTGAAGGGTTATCCTGTCGTAGTCCGCCTTTGCGTAGTTGTTATATATTGTATTGTCCATGTTTAAGGATTCTCAGACACCTTAGAGCTCCGATGCAAGGCACAAGAGCCACAACAAAGTAGATCAGGGAGAATCCTGGCATGTCAAAGGCAATAAGAGATATCAATGCTGCCATAAAAAGTATGCTGCCAGCACACTCACATATGGTCTTAATTGTTTTCACTTTGCGCTTTGTATATAGTTTATTGTTGTATGTGATAGTAATCATAATACCAACTCCTTAATTGTGCCGGCGCAATCTAGTTAGATGCCAGTTTTAACAGGGCATCTGTAAGCACTTTAGAAAAGTTTACATTGTTCTTTTCGCCATAGGTATTGAGCCATGCCGGAATAGTTATATTCTTGCGAATGGCTTTACTTCCATATCGTTCTGAATAAGCATCAATATCCAATACAAGAAAATTGGCGAATGATCCTTCTGGAATGGTGATAGAAGATGGAGCACTTGGATGTGGGAAACTATGACCATCTTCAAGTTCGCCGAGGATCCAGCCAGATGCGGCATCCTGTCCCATTTCAATAGCCTCAGCCAGACTATCTCCCTCAGTAACACATCCTGGAAGATCTGGCACCTCAACGGTATAACCCTCACCATCTTCAAATGGTGTAAATATTGCTTTATATACTAACTTCATAATAAAACCTCTTTCTATTTGTAACCAGCAGGGCTTATTTAAGCCCTGCCTGTTTCAATATTGAATTTGCTGTTCCTTTGCTTACAGCACCTTTATGTATTGGAACTGTAACCTTATCAGGGTTTGTAGGGTGTTTGTACTGCCTGTGTGAGCCAACCTGCTTGACTGCAATCCAACCATCTTGGAGAAGAAGTTTTTCAAGTTCTCTGACTGTCATTTCTTACCTCCTTATGGTTATATTATACACATAATGCGCATATAGTCGATGATAAAATGTGTATAATGCGCATTTTTTAGCACTCCAAGTTTAATTTGTCCATACTTTTCTGCAGTAAGCAGTGTATGGGATAGGAACAATCCATTAAAACTTTGCTCTTAATTCAATAACCTTGCCAATGATTCGAACATGCTTATTTTTTATAGTTTCTTCATCGAAGTAGAGAGGAGAGTAACTAGGATTAGTAGATATTAACTCCACCCCCTCTTTATACTTCTGTAGCCTTTTGCATACAGCATCATCACCGTTGATCAATACGATAACAGTGTCGCCGGTCTCAGCATCATCATGTTGCCTTACAATTACAACATCACCATTACTGATTTTAGGTCCCATGCTGTCACCCTGGATCTGCAGAGCAAAGCGACATGGAAAACACCTTCTATCTGTTTGTATAGGCGTATCATATAATATAATTTAATATTCTACGACTAAAAATCAAAATAAATTGTATTTTAGTGTTGATATCAAAATAAATTTGATTTATGGCGGGATCATGGAAAGGAATAAGGCTGTGAGTAAGAAGAAAAAGTGGAAAGAATGAGAATGAGTTTAGCAACAGTCAGAGTTAATGCGGGTTTGTCACAGGACGAAGTGGCAGCGGCACTTAAAGTAGGAAGCAGACCATAGTAAGTTGGAAAAAGGGAACATCAGAGCCAAAGATATCACAGGCAAGAGACTTTGAAAAATTATATCATATGCCACTTGGAGATTAAGCACAGGGAATATGAACGGCTGGGACTCATGAAAACTATCCGGACATACATGGATATGCCGTATAAGTTTCTGGACTTGATGCTGACCATGTGGTACAGGATCGAAACATAAAAAGACCAGTGTCAGGGAACACTGGTCAAGGTTGAAATTAAAATTTATGTATGAAGAAAAAATTATTTACATATATACCTTATCACCTGGCACTGAAAAAAGCAAGGAAAACACGTTCTATATTTCCTTAATTTCGCAAAAACAAACTACGATTTTTGCGTGCGCAAAAAAATATTAGAACGAAGGAGCATAATGCACTCAAGATAAAAATAAAGATGTGTTTATGCACAGAAAGGATGAATCCTATGGGAAGAAGAGCGAGATTAACAAGAGAGCAGCAGAGAATGAGAGATGAGGAAGAGCTGAGAGCCGTGTACGACCTCATTATGGAGGAGCTGTACGCGGAGGACGAGACGGAAGAAGAG
>CAKQQK010000095.1:0-11507 GCA_934270935.1 uncultured Coprococcus sp.
GGATCGGCGAAACACTTCCTGTAACGCTCAAGATATTTCTCACCCATTTTCTTGGCGTAGAATACGTGGATAGTAGTTCCGGGTACGCTTATGTGTTCTCCAACGCTTGTGTATAGGTCGGTGCAGAACTGATTTTTCATGGACTCCTTGGATATGAATGAAAAGTCTATTCCGCTTCCTTTGCCCATGATCTCCATGAATTTCTTCATATATTCAGAACTGTCATTTCCCTCGTTCATTTTCTTTTCGAATACTTTTTTCAGAAGACCACTTTCCTTGCCCATGATAAAAGGATAGAACATAGGCATCATGATGGCTGCCTCAAGCTTTGCAAGCCACTTTGGCGCCTGATCCATGTCGCTTGAACCTATGATCCCGTGATCTATATGTATGTTCTGGCGCCCGATCAGGAGAGAGACAAATGAACCTCCGAGGGAACAGCCGTATGCTGCAAATAGCTTTCCGTCAAGCTTATCTTTGATGTAGTTCTCAACATTCTGAACTTCGTCAAGCTCTGAAATAAATGTAGAATTTTCCGTATCGTCAAATCCACTGTAGCTGACAACCAGAGTGTGAAAATGCTCCTGAAGTCCACCGAGAACGTGTCCAAAGTTGGTTTTCCAATAGCAGCAGGTGCCAGGAAAGAGCATGATGCTCGGTTTATTTTTATCCCCGAATTCGTAAACTTTCATAAAAACATTCTCCCAATTGTTTGATAATATGCTAAAATTAAAAATGTTAGATATGTCTAACTAATACAGATACTAGCACTGGCAAAAGAGGCTGTCAATGTAAACATGATGAGTTTGTCTTGATGCATGATACAGTGCAATACAAAGGATATGGGAGGAATTAATATGGAGAACAAAGTTGACAAAAAGACATTGGCATTGGCTATGATATGCGGAATATTGGGCTGCTTTTGTTATGGCGGAGGAGACTGGCTGATGATATATGGTGACACAACGAGTAGTGGCGAGTTGTTCTGGCTTACCCAGGGCGCATCACAGATAGCACCGTGGAGAAATGGGCTTGCAATGCTTCTGGCATTTCCGGGAATCATTTTCTACGGCATCGCGTTATTTTACATAGGAAGATTTATTCGCGGGGAGAAGGATCGCAAGATATATCACTATCTGAATGCATTTGGCCTTACGCCATGGATGTGCTTGCATCTTTTCTATATCATGATACTTTACCTCTACAACTGGATGACAAATAACGGTTATTCAGAGGCGGCACTGCCTGCATGTGAGGCTTTATATTCCCATCTGTCATGGGTTATAATGGTCAGTGAAGTTTTGATGCTTCCTGTATTCTTATACTGGTTTTATGTTGTGGTACGTGGCAAAACCACACTTCCAAGATGGATGGCAGCGGGAAATGTCCTTGTGTTCTATGTAGTATTTGTAACGGTCAAGAGCTTTCTTCCTGACACGCCATTCCGCATCGGATTTACAAATGGATTGATGAGTGAGAGTATGATATTTTTCTTCCTGCTCATCTGGATCGTTGGAGGAAATTGCCACACTACCAAATTTATTAGTAACTCATAAATTTGCCAATATCTTACTAAATGTGAGTAGATATAATATCATGAGTGCATCAAATACAAAGGAGATGTGCTTATGCTTACAGAATCAGTGATCAAATTGTTAAAGAATGAAATGTGGGATCTTGCCACATGCTCAGATGGTGAGCCAAATGTAGTGCCTGTTGCATTCAAGGATGTGACCGAGGATGGCAAGCTTGTGGTTGGTGATGTGTTCCTTGAGACAACTCTTGCCAACATAAAGGCAGACGGCGGCAAAATAGCAGTTTCGGTATATGACGCGAAGAATCTTGAAGGTTATCAGGTAAAAGGAACAGCTGAATATGTGACGGAGGGCGATGTAGTGGACACATTCAAGGCAATGGTTGAGAAGATGTTTGACGGCAAAGCAACCGCAAAGGGAGCCCTCATTATCACTCCGGAGAAAGTGATCGTGACGACTCCAGGAGCCGACAATAAAAAAGAGCTTTAAGATTAGGATAACACGTGTTATAAAAATGAATGCAGAGATGTATATAGAATTGGAATATTCATCTCTGCATTTTTTATATAGAAGGTCACTAATAAATTTCATAGTTACTTTATCTTTGAGAGCCATGAAGTTATAATATTTGCAATCAATGTAGATTTCAAAACAAAAAATAGAAAAGAGATGTATATATGGCAAAGTACAAGAAAAAACTTGATGAAGATATACGGTGTCCTCTGGAATATGGACTTGCTATATTCGGCGGCAAATGGAAATCGAGGATCATCTGTGTCCTGTCGGCAAAGGACACTTTGAGATACAGTGAACTCAGAAACGAGATGAAAAATATAACAGATGCCGTACTTGCATCAACTCTCAAGGAATTGATAGCAGATCAGATCGTCTGCAGAAGATCATATGATGAGATCCCTCCGAGAGTTGAATACTCACTTACAGACAAAGGTAAATCTGTTGTGCCGATACTTCAGAGCATTTGCCAGTGGTCAGGCATCTTCTACAAGGAAGACGGTGAGAACGAGATGAC
Organism: uncultured Coprococcus sp.; assembly: GCA_934270935.1. Taxonomy (GTDB): domain Bacteria; phylum Bacillota; class Clostridia; order Lachnospirales; family Lachnospiraceae; genus Coprococcus. The sequence goes on from CAKQQK010000095.1 coordinate 2,566, forward strand.
ACAATGTCAGAAATGTGACCATAGAGGGTGACGAAAAGAACACAATAAGCAAAATAGCAGTAACGTGAAATTTACAAATGAGATAAAAACAGAGGTTTACATAATGATAAGATATACAGAAGAGAAAACATTTACACAGGATCAGGTACAGGAGCTTTTTAAGTCGGTTGGGTGGATCTCAGCAGAATATCCGCAGAGACTTTACAAAGCGCTTATGAACTCACAGACTGTCCTTACCGCATGGGACGGTGAGCGCCTTGTCGGGCTTGCAAGAGTGTTGGATGATTCCGAGCTGGTGGCATTTGTACACTATGTTCTTGTGCATCCTGAATATCAGGGACAGAAAATAGCCGGAAATATGGTAGAATATATCAGAGACAAATACAAGAATTATCTGTACATAGAGGGAATGCCGGAGGACAGCAAGAATGTCGCTTTCTATGAGCGGCACGGTTTCCACGTTATGGAAGGCGGCACGCCGATACAGATATGCAATTTTGGGGATAAGAGGTAAAAACAGATACACGGGAGGTACACACATGGCAAAGAGAAAAACACTGCCAAAGGATTTTGAGCAGCTTGTGCAGACGGCAAGTGATGAGGATATCAAGAAGGTATTTGGCAAATGTGACATCAACGCATATGGCGGGTACAACAAGGGAAATGCACTTGAATTTCCACTTTCAGAGGATATGATGCGGTGGCTGATAGAGCAGGGAATCGACATCAACTATGTTGACCAGTATGGCTACACACCGCTGCTTTATCATGCAGGAAGAATGTCATCAGAGAAACAGGCGATAGCGCTGGTGAAGCTGGGCGCAGACATAACAGCCACTCAGGGCCTTGACAGAGAGACCGTTATGCATGTGGCTGTGAAGACTGGCAATCTTGAGCTTGTCAAATGTCTGATACAGGCGGGAGCAGATGCAGAAGTGACCTGCAGATCGGGAGAGACTCCACTTGAGAGGGCATTTCACTGGGCAAGGACATTTGATCTGATAAAGCTTGCACCGGTAGCAGAGTATCTGATAGGAATAGGAGTTCCGGTCACAGATAAAATAAGAACATATATGAGAAGTACGGCTGAGGATATAGAGTTTCGCAGGAAAGATATGAGTCCTGATATTATGCCAGAGCTTGACAGTGTGATGGAGAATTTGTACGGACTGCTCGGAGTTGCCCCTGTTCCGAGACGGGTAGAATATGACGGCACATCGCCGATCGTCATTCACGAGAAGCGCTGGCAGAAGCAGCATGGAGAACTGTGGAATCTTCTTGTGCCGGGTTCGGGACATGCGGGCACAGTTCAGGGCGAGGTTATCCGTATATCGGGAAAACTTGCCTATGAGATACTGGATAACGGCTGCTGCAACTGGGATTCAGATTTCAAGAGCATGGCAGATGCCCTGTATCGATACATATGTATGGGCACAGCACTTGACGCGGACGAGCAGAGAGAATTTGCTGGACTCATAAACGGCATCAAGAATGCCGATGAGGCGCAGATAAACAGACTCACAGAGCTTTCGGTCAAATGGGTGACACTGAATCTGAATCCTATGGCAGTGGGAGAACTTGATTATAAAAGGTAGATCAATTACTGTGACTTCCGTCCATAGCGGAAGTCGCAGTAAGCTCCATTTTCGGCAAGGGTCTGTGTCCTTGTGAGCTTCATGTCCATCATGTCGGCGAGAACGTAATCCATACGGCACAGATACTTTGCCAGTTCAAAGCAACCCTCGTCACGGCAGAGATTACAGATTCCACAGTTGTGATAATCATAGCCTAGTACAAAGTCATCGCTTGGTCCTCCCTCGATGATGTCAAGAACCCAGTCATTCTTATAGCGTCTCAGATGAGACTCCTCAGACCATTTCTTTCTTCCAGAAAGCTTTTTCTCGTCGAGATAGCTGTCCGCATTCCCAATCACCATATGAAAAAGTTTATTATTGCATAGCCCGTCTTTGTACAGGCTGAAACATTCCTCCGGTGAAAGAGAAGTCTTTCTGTTTAGTGCGATGAAATATGCGCCCATGCAGTAGGAACTCATGAGGTGGGATTTCCCTATGTCATCGGCACGCTCAAGAACTGCCTTGTACTCGTTCTTTATTGCTTTGCTGTCAATGCTCAAATGCTGTGCTTTTGCCTGTTTCATACATGAATTGTGATAGAAATAACCAAATAATTTCTGCGTAAATCCATATTTCATAGTTACATATCCTTTCTGTTTGACACCAATCAAATTATCAATACAGGTCAATCTTTGGCCTGACGATTTATTTAAAGACGATCTCGATTATTTGACACATGCATGATTTGTCCAGATGCTTGAAAACAGTGTTGAGGACAAATCCATATCGTTTGTCAAGATGCCTGTATCCTGTGAGATATCCGTTTCTGATGACTGAACTGAATGAAGAACTCCAGCTCTTAAGCTCCGAGAGTTCGTCGACACTGAAATAAACACCGATGTTGTCGTCGCAGTCTTTGAGCCATGTTTTCAGCATGTTCTTAAGTCCTTTTTTCTTCGTCGCGTCAAATACCAGTTTGCCTCCAGGAAAATGCTTAGCCATGGCGGTAAATAAAGTCTTAACCTGTTCAGTTTTGAAATAGTAGAAGACACCTGATGCAAAGAATACGATTCCATCCTCAGGATGGAAATCTATTTTGTCAAACCAGGAGAGATCGTTGAGATCACATGCGATATTTGTCTCGCGTTCACGCTCACCTAAAAGTTCATTGCGGACAGCTATGGCGTCAGGAAAATCCAGATTGTACGCCCGTGCCTGTCCGTTATCCACCTGGCTGAATGTTGTGTCGAGGCCACAGCCGAGGTTCACAACGCAGGCTTTTGGATGATCCTTGAGATATGATCTGCAGACGGTTGCAAGATCATATTGTCTGGTGGCAGCCATGATCGCACCGACTTTCTCCATGACACCTTTCCTGTTATAGTCTATCTCGACCTCATTGTATATTCTCTGACAGTCAAGATCATTAAAGTTTCCCGGATACATCTCCATGGCACGTTTTCTTCCATACAGTGGTAGAAGAAGAGTCTCCTGGACAGAGCCCTTTTCAATTTTCTTTTTTTCCATTTGTTTTTCCTCCTATAAGATGTGTCGTCATTTCCTTTATGTGAACGTGGTAGATCAGAGAAGTGAGTTGACATTATTTATCTTGCTCATCGGGCACTCTGTATATCTGTAGTTCTGCTTCTATTCCGTGCAACAGAACATTCATAGCCTCCATAAATGCAGTTTTCATTTCCGCTGTGACTCCACTTTGGCATGAGTCATCCGCAATTATTTCACAGACCATTGAGAATTCAGCCAGAGAGAGCATATACACTGTCTTCTCAGATAATTTTCTTGTTGCGATCCTACGTTTGTATAACTCGTCATAGTACTTAAGCGCACAGCCGGCGCTTCTTTCTATGTAGATGCTGCGGAATTTCTCCAGGCATTTGCCGGAGTCATTTTTTAGCAGCATATGAAAGAGCTGCATGTCGCCCTCAAGCATATCGAAGATCTGTATCGATACTCTGGAATACAACACCTTGAGCAGCTCGTCATCTGACATGGCAGTGAAGCCTGTTCCGATCATGGATTCCGTGACTTCCATGAGCTTTCGGCCGCTTTCCGCAAATATTTCGTCAAACATTTCCTCTTTGCCTGAGAAATGCTTGTATATTGCGCCAGCAGTGATGCCGGCTCTTGCGGCGATCTTACGCATGGACGCCTCCTGATATCCAACCTCAAGAAAGACTTCCATGGCACTTTTCAGTATTGTCGCCCTTGTTTCCTTTGTACTTTCTCGAATGATAGTCACCTCCATTTGCTATTTGGTAAACACTGTTTACTTTATATCACATGAGATTTGCAAAATCAAGCGGCCAGAAGATTAAATGAGTTAATTGAAAATTTCCATCATTAAGCGACCAATGTAACAATATGCCTTTGAGGCATAGTTGATAATTCGATATAGGTATTAGACATATAGACGTATTAGGACTAAAATAAGCATGTATGCAAAAATACATGCTTATTTTTATGCTCAGACATACATCGGATTGATGTTTAGTTAAAATAGGTTTACATAATGCCAAAGAAACTTATAGCATATTTTAGTGCAAGCGGAACCACGAAAAAGGTTGCAGAGATGGATTTCCTATCTGGTGGTATGTGGCTCCAACGATCATCAATACATTTCTTGAGAAATACGACTTCACAGGTAAAAAGATTACACTGTTCGCAACATCGGGCGGAAGCGGATTTGGCAACACGATCAATGAACTCCAGCCGTCAGCACCGGGAGCTGAGTTTGTAGAAGGCGGACTGCTTAACATGGCAAACAGACAGGAGATCGAAAAGTGGGTTGACAAAACACTCGCGTAGGACATAGAAACAGAGTTACATTTGGAGGAGAAAAATATGGCAAAGATAGTACAGACAGCGGGAAGAAACGCACTCGGAGAGTTTGCTCCTGAGTTCGCACATTTTAATGACGATGTTCTCTTTGGAGAGAACTGGAACAACAATGACATCGATGTAAAGACCAGAAGTATAATAACTGTTGTGGCACTCATGGCACAGGGAATCACTGACTCATCGCTCAAGTTCCATCTTAAGAATGCGAAGGATCACGGCGTATCACAGAAGGAGATCGCAGCGGTTATCACACATGTAGGTTTCTATGCCGGCTGGCCAAAGGCATGGGCAGTATTCAATCTGGCAAAGGAAGTGTGGAATGTAAATGAGGGCGATCTGCCATATGAGGATGAGGCCATGAGAGCACATGCAAAGAGCATGGTATTCCCTATCGGACAGCCAAACGATGCATTTGCCCAGTATTTCATAGGACACAGCTATTTGGCTCCAGTATCGACAAGCCAGGTTGGAGTGTTCAACGTGACATTTGAGCCAGGCTGCCGTAACAACTGGCATATCCATCATGCAAAGAGCGGCGGTGGTCAGATACTTGTGTGTGTCGGCGGACGCGGATATTATCAGGAGGAGGACAAGCCTGCAGTGGAGATGAAACCAGGCGACTGCATCAACATTCCTGCTGAGGTAAAACACTGGCACGGCGCAGCTCCTGATAGTTGGTTCAGCCATCTTGCAATCGAGGTACCTGGCGAGGAGACATCAAATGAGTGGTGTGAGCCTGTGACGGATGAGGAGTACGGAAAGCTGCAGTAAATCTGTAGTAAATAACACAAGTGACAATATCATATGAATATATATAGGCCATCCTGGTATAAATATGATTCGCGGTTGAATGCGAATGGATATTTATATTCAGGTGGCTTTTTATTTGGACATTGGTCACAGATCTAGATTAAGCAGAATCATAGGCAGACATGATGACAAAATTTCTCAATAAAACCGGTGACAGAGATTAACTGATTGACAAATCACCCAAGTTTAAGGCATATAGATGGTGATATTTGAAGAACCAATGACAGAATTATGGATAACGCCATAGATGTGCATATTAATATGGGAGGACAGAAGATATGAGATTATATACAATAGAGACAAATGGAATGGCAAAGGTGGCAGTGGGGATGGATGATGCAATGTACACGGTGGATTCCTTCGGCGTGGATGTCAGAGATATGAATGAGCTTATATGCAATTGGTCACAGCTCGGAGATGTCATCAGGCAGAAACTTGCAAATGTTGATGTGTCACCGGTCATTGATTACAAGATATTGGCACCAATCATCAGACCGCTTCAGGACGTAGTATGCCTTGGAGTAAACTACCGTGAGCATGTAGAGGAGACCGCAGATGTGCTGGATTTTAGCAAGAAATCTGCCACAGTGTATTTCTCCAAGCGAGTAAACAAATGCACTGCACCGGAAGATTATATTCCGAACTATGATTTTGTGGATAAACTGGATTACGAAGTTGAGCTTGGCGTGATACTCGGCAGAGATGCGTTCCGCGTGGATGCTGAGTCGGCGGATGAGTATATATTTGGCTATACAATAATCAATGATGTGAGCGCAAGAGATATACAGTTAAAGCATCAGCAGTGGTATTTTGGCAAGAGCCTTGACGGATATACTCCGATGGGACCTTGTATAGTGACTGCAGATGAGATTGACAATGTGAATGATCTTGATATAACCTGTTATGTAAATGGTGAAAAGCGACAGTCGAGCAACACCGGATATATGATAACCACAGTTGAGGAGGCGATAGCGGAGCTCTCTCAGGGAATGACTCTCTCTGCCGGAACTGTGATCGCAACCGGAACTCCGGGAGGAGTGGGTATGGGCATGAAACCACCTGTGTACCTGGAGAGCGGCGATGTGGTAAGATGTGAGATAGAAAATATCGGTGTGTTGGAAAACACAGTGGAATAATACCTATATCAAATGCTGAGAATTTTCAGCGTGAGTGATATAATGAAACAAGAAAGTTGATATAGGAAGACAACTTATAGTACCGAGGATAACACAAATGGATGAAAAAAAGATATACAATTTCTGGGGCTGGGAGAATGCGGATGCGCCAGCCATCACAGATGAATATCCGGGGATAAATACCCCAACAGATCTATACGATGCATTGAGTCATATCTGGTGTGCGGATACCTGTGCGCCGAGGATGAGGGACAGGTGGACAAATGAGAATATGACGCTGGGGCAGTGCTCTATCACTGCGTTTCTGGCACAGGATATATTTGGCGGAAAAGTGTACGGTATAAAGAGACCGGGCGGAAATTATCATTGTTACAATGTGATAGGCGACCTCGCATTTGATCTCACAAGTGAGCAGTTCGGTGATGAAGTCTTGAATTACAAGGATAATACGGAGCAGCAGCGGGAGGTACATTTTGCAAAGGAAGAGAAAAGACGGAGGTATGAGTATCTGAAGGCTGCGCTCGGGGAATATACAAAATGATGTAGATAACAAATATGACATTCTGAAAAAGAGCATCAGATAATTAAGCTCGTTGTGATAGTAACGTGTTATCGTACTCGCACATTATGATATATAGTATATAGAGTGCGATATAAATCCATAGACCGGAGAATACATACAGAATGTATAGAAACAACAGGATGGAGAGAATGGCGGAAATAGAGAAGGTAATATTTATGAATATGTGCATGGTATATGATCACGCTGGGCGTGTACTTGCACTCGATAAAGTAGGGAAAAGCTATTCCGGAACGACATTCCCTGGTGGACATGTGGAACCCGGAGAGACATTCACAGAATCGGTGATACGAGAGATATATGAGGAGACCGGGCTGACCATAAGCAATCCAAAGCTCACCGGAATATATCACTGGACGACCGGAGCTGTGAGAAATGTCGGATTTCTGTACAAGACGGATGAGTATCAGGGGGAACTTATATCTTCAGAAGAGGGCAAAGTGTACTGGATATCGGGAGAAGAGTTTCTGCGAAAACCGCTTGCACCAGGAATGAAACAGGTGTGGCAGATGATGCACGATGACAGTGCGTCGGAATGTCTGCAGACACTTACGGAAAATGGCATAGTATCAAAGATACAATAACAACATATATTTAATGGGATTTATGGGGGAAAGAAAATGTCAATATTTTCAGATATATCAAATCTTTCAAATAAAAAACGTAAATTGGAGGTGTCAGCGCCAGATACAAAATTGCTCGTGAGGGGGATAGTTTTGTTTGCATTGGGACTCCTTGGTGCTTCAGTCTACACAGTTGAAGATATAGACAAGACACCGGCTCTTGTTTTTCTATGCATTGGAGCGGCTTTGATCATAGCTGGTATAATTTCTTTGATCTGTTATGGAAAACAGGTGACAGCATTCAAGAAATATACTCCGACATGGGAGAAACACAGAAGTATATTTGATGATTTCGCCATAGAATTAAATCATTGGTATGATTCTGACATGCGTCCCCGCAGCTGTGATGGAGACACATCATATATTCTTCGCCTTCAGAAGGATAGAATGGCACGGAAAGGCATTCGTATGATACAGCACACATCACCTGTGAAGAGAGAAACGATGGGAACTACAAGAGTGCCTCGAAAGACATCCTGGTACACAGTTGATCTTATGTATGAGGGTGTTGACAGACATCTGCAATTCCAGAATTCAACCGGCACAATATATGAGCGTGTAACCGAAGATACGATGTACGAGACAGTTGTCCATACTCCAAATGAGCAGGAACTAACACGTATGTCCATGACTTGTCCAAACTGCGGTGCAGTCAGCCCTGTGGCAGCCCTCACGGAAGGCTGCCCATATTGTCGTACAGTTTTTCGTATCAATGATCTGTTTCCGCGCGTCACAAATACATTTTTTATCCGGGAGAATGCGTCTGCAAAGAACCAGAGGAAGATGGGAAAGACCACGGGGATAACCATGCTGGTTTTCTTCCTTGCATGTTTTATACCTTCTTTACTTGATCGGGAAACGCCCATACCGCAGGCTTTGTTCATGTCATTTTTTGTAGCACTTATTATGGGCGGAATATTTGGATATGTAATTTCTATTATCATATTTGTGACAAAACAGTTCAACAGGGATGGACGAAAGAGGATACCGTTTTGGTCCTATGTGACAACAAAAGGAAAGGTCAAAAGTGCATTTGCACCATATGATCCGTATTTTTCGTTTGAAAAGTTTGAGGGACAGATCATATCTCTTATCCGTATGGCAATTATGTCAGACCACCCGGAGAATCTGGCTTCATATTGTGGTGGAGCTTTAAATCCATACTTTCAGGATATTATAGAAATGACATATATGCATGCTATGACAGTGCAGGATATACATATGGAGGGAAGTCATCTGTGCATGACACTCAGGACATGGTGGATAAATTACAGCGAGAAGGATGGCGGCATCAACAGGCGCGGAGACTGTATAGACGTTACACTTCGGAGAAATGTTGCTTACATGGAACCTCCTGGAT
>CAKQQK010000096.1:0-11488 GCA_934270935.1 uncultured Coprococcus sp.
CTATATAAGACACACTAGGTGTAGGTGTTACATGCATCAGGTATACATCAGCTCCGCTGGCAGTAAGTCCTGCAACCAGTGAATACTCAAACATGTAGCTTGAAAGTCTCGTATCCTTTCCTATGACAACATGTGCCTTACCATCATCATGCTGCTTGCCATAGTAGTAGCCAAGGTATCTTCCAACCTTATAGGCATGCTCCACTGTCAGGTCTACATTTGCCTCGCCTCTGAATCCATCTGTTCCAAAATATTTACCCATTTTAATTAACCTCTATTTCCGATGAACAATATTTTCATCTTAATACTTATGGCCTGACAGGTCAGGCCTCATTCTCCTGTACAACAAGCAGGTCTATAGCACGCCTGTGAATATCTATACTTGTGTTCTTGTATTCTCCACCAAATTCTCCATCACAGGTCCAGGCAACAGGATCCTCAGCCTCAAATAAAACATTGCTGGCCCTGAATGATACCATGCTCTTTTCGCTGATATCACCAGTTAAGAGCGCTCTTACAACGCGCTCCAGATCCGCTGGAGTCTTTATTGTTCTGATGAGAACACCCTCAAACAAGCCATCATCAAACTCCACACCCTTTCTCGTTATACTCTTGAAACCACCTACAGATATTGAATTGGAGACCATTCCGAAAATAAATTCGCCCTCCTGAATCTCCCCGTCTATAGTTATCTTCATCTTGTAGCTTGGAATATTTGCAATACTTTTTATTCCCTGAAGCACATAAGCCGCATGACCCAATATATTCTTCATATTCTGTGGCGTAGCATAAGATGTATCTGAAAACACACCAAAAGCAGCCACATATACAAAATATTTGTCATTAAGACTTCCGATATCAACGGAAAATGGTTCTGCCTTGACCACCATCTCAGCAGCCTCAACCGCCGTCATTGGTATCTCCATACTTCTGGCAAAATCATTCGTAGAACCACATGGTATATAACCAAGCGGGACCTTAAGTCCACTTTTCATAAATCCTGCAACCGTATTTCCCAAAGTACCGTCTCCTCCGGCACATACGATCACATCATAGCCGACTCCCTCTTCCGCAACGACCCGCTCTGCATCATCCGCAGATTTCGTAAGATATGTTCTCACGTCATAATCATTGTTGCAAAATACCTCAAGAACATCTACCAGAGAGTTCTTGAGAGTAGTCCTTCCGGCTTTCGGATTCATGATAAACAGCATCTTCTTCATACTTATTTAACACACCCTTTCGCCTTTTTATCCGCAGGAATATCCATATCCTCGCACCCCACAAAACACATCCTGTTGCTAATGAGCCTTCTTGTACTCCATATACAGATCATAGCCTTTCTTTCTGAGTTTGCATGATGGACAATGTCCACAGCCATCGCCCTTTATTCCGTTGTAGCATGTGAGCGTCATATCACGGACCACATCAAGACCGCCCAACTCGTCTGCAAGCTTCCATGTCTCCATCTTGTCCAGCCACATCAACGGTGTTATTATATCAAATTCATAGTCCATGGCAAGATTAAGTGTAACATTTAATGATTTAATAAATATATCTCTGCAATCAGGATATCCTGAGAAGTCACTCTGGGATACTCCGGTTATTATATCAGATATCCCCCTCTGTTTGGCAAATATTGCTACAAATGTAAGAAATACCATATTTCTTCCGTCAACAAATGAGTTAGGTGTTCCTTCCTCCGGCGCATTCTCATCAACCTTCATATCCGTTCTCGTGAGTGAGTTTGGCGCAAGCTGATTGAGCAGGCCCATATCAAGTATATGGTGTTCCACCCCAAACTTATCTGCAATCTCCTTTGCACATTCAAGTTCAAGCACATGTCTCTGTCCATAATCAAATGATATCGCATATACTTTCTTATATTGTTTCAGAGCCCAAAGCAGGCATGTTGTACTGTCCTGTCCACCACTAAATACTACTACTGCCGCATCCTTATTCTTTAAATTCTGCATAATTCATTCCTCCATAAATTGTAAATTCTATTTCCACATTATTTCAGGCTTTGTCTCCACACTACACATCACCAATTACCGTATATTCCAATATCCTTACTTCATATCAGGAATTATCTGCCAGCATTATACATCATAAGCATCTTGTTCTGAAGAACCGTATCACTCTCAAATCTTCCCCTGAGTGTAGTCGTCATCGTCTTGCTTCCCGGCTTCTTGATTCCCCTTGCTGTCATGCAGCTGTGATGCGCTTCTATCATGACCGCCACATCCTCAGTTCCCGCAGCCTTGGATACTACATATGCAATATCATCACCTATTCTCTCCTGGAGCTGAAGTCTCTTCGCTACCATATCTGCTATCCTTGCTATCTTTGACAGTCCCAGCACTCTTCCATTTGGAATGTATGCAACCGAAACCTTCATATCATACATGAGTGCCATATGATGCTCGCAATAACTGAACACCTCTATATCCTTGACAAACACCATGTCACCAGCCTGCCTTGCCACTCCGTCCTCAGCAAATGTCTTGCCGAACATCTCAGCCAGCTCGTCATTGGTATAATTCATTCCCTCAAATACTTCCTCATACATCCTTGCAACTCTGTCAGGAGTCTCTACAAGCCCCTCTCTGTCAGGATCATCGCCAAGAGCAATGAGAATACCTCTTATATGTTCCTTTATAGCCTCTTTATCTATCGCCATATTATACACCTCTTTCTTCCGGGTCCCATATAAATTTGTGAAGCTGTAACTGAAGCTTTACATCGTTCATATCGTTCTCTATCATAAAATCAACTATATCTGCCGGATCAATACTGCCATATACAGGACTTATGTACACCCTTGTTCTCTCATCAAGAGCATACTCATTTATGATCTCCAGACATTTCTCAAGATCCTCCTGCGAACCCACAACGAACTTCACAGAATCTTTCTTGTCTATATAGTTATAATTTGCCAGACACATCTTATCTTCCATACCACTTGACGGTGACTTGTAATCAACCGTGAATGACACATTCCCGCCGAGTGCTTTGAACTCTGCTATATCCACACTTCCATTGGTCTCTATCTCAACTCTTAGATCCTCCTCAAGTGCAAATGCCAGAAGCAGCCTGTCAATATCAGGCTGTATGAGTGGCTCGCCGCCAGTCAAGGTCACATTCTTAACCTCCGTCCTTCTGACGTAATCCACTATTTCATCCTCACTGAGTTCCTCATAACCAACACCAGACTCATTTGCCCACTCAGTATCACAGTAACTGCAACCAAGATTACATCCGGCAAATCTGATAAACACGGCCAATTCACCAGCACGGGCAGCCTCACCATTGATACTCACAAATCTCTCAACCACTCTATACGTACTCATTCCAACATACCTCTTTTTTCCCAGACTCACTTGTATATCCACATCTATTTCACACTATATTCTATCTGTCCTCGCTGTATGATGCCACATTGTTTGGGGTCTCATACACACTGGTCTCAATTACATCATATCCTTTTGCCTTCATCTCATTGTATATATGTCTGGCCAAATTCTCCGCTGTAGGTCTGAAATCAACTGTAACAATCCTGAAATTCTCGTCCAGCAGTGCATTTACTGTGCTCGCCTTAAGGCTTCCCTCTTCCATTATCAGGCTGTGATCAAAATTATCTGCAATATCCTTCAGATCTCTCTTGAGATTTGAAAAATCAACAACCATACCTCTGTTCTGCACATCATCCGCCAGCAAGTCTGCTCCAACCTCAACCTCTATAGTCCATCTGTGTCCATGTATATTCCTGCACTTGCCGTTATAATCCTTTAAAAAATGTGCGCTGTCAAAGCTTGCCTTTGTCTTTAATTTATACATAACTCCTCCTGTAGACAGCCAACCACTAACCATCTCCATGCAACTATACATAAAGCTCACTTCAACTGAATTTACACAAAAAAAGACCAGAATAGGACATTCTGATCTTCTTTTGTCCTAGTTTTGTTTAGTGACAGGATGGTACTAATGAACTGTCAATATATTCTATTACATTTATAATTCTTAATTTCACATCTGCCATATTCATAATCAATAAGCCGATTGTGAATCATGGCATACCCTAAATATTCAGAAAGCCCTTAACCTCTGCCAGCATATCTTCCTTGTCACATACTGTGTCATGCAGAACCTTTGCTGATCTGATATCCTCTATAGCCTGAGGTACCTTTACGCCTGAGAGCTTCTCAAGCTCATCAACCAGTTCAAAGTCTGTCTTGGAATCGTACTCAGGATCTATAGCGTTCATAACGCTTCTTGTGAACTTGTATGGGCTTGCTGTTGAAGCAATAACCGTAGGTGTCTTATCGCCGGTCTCTGCCACATACTTGCCATATACTGTAGCTGCAACTGCTGTATGTGTATCTATGATATAATCGTCTGACTCATATACCTTCTTGATTGTAGCTGCTGTCTCTGCCTCTGTTGCATATCCGCCGTAGAACTCAGCAAGCTTTGCCTTCATGTCATCTGTGATAGTGTATACGCCATCTGTTGTGAGCTCCTTCATAAGCTCTGAATTCTTCTCTGCATCATTACCTGCGATCTTGTATATCAGTCTCTCAAGGTTGCTTGAGATAAGGATATCCATTGATGGTGATGTTGTGAGTATGAACTCTCTGTTTCTATCATATGTTCCTGTCTGGAAGAAATCAAACAGAACCTTGTTGTCATTTGATGCGCAGATGAACTTTGCAATTGGAAGTCCCATCTCTTTTGCGTAGTATGCTGCAAGTATATTTCCAAAGTTACCTGTTGGAACATCCACATTGATCTTGTCGCCTGCCCTGATTGTTCCGTCTGCAACAAGCCTTGTGTAAGCGTATACATAGTATACCATCTGAGGAACAAGACGTCCGATGTTGATGGAGTTTGCTGATGAGAACTGATATCCCTTCTCATCCATATACTTTGCAAGCTCTGCATCTGAGAACATCTTCTTGACACCTGTCTGGGCATCATCGAAGTTGCCTGTGATACCAACAACAAATGTATTGTCACCCTTCTGTGTAACCATCTGCTTCTCCTGGATAGGGCTTACACCGTGCTTTGGATAGAACACTATGATCTTTGTTCCCGGAACATCTGCGAATCCTGCAAGGGCAGCCTTACCTGTATCACCTGATGTTGCTGTAAGGATGACGATCTCATTCTTTACACCATTCTTCTTTGCTGATGTTGTAAGAAGGTATGGAAGAATTGAAAGTGCCATATCCTTAAAAGCTATAGTTGAACCATGGAACAGCTCAAGATAGTATGCTCCAGCCTTCTTTACAAGCGGTGCTATAACAGGAGTGTCGAACTTTGAATCGTATGCTGAATTGATACAATGCTTAAGCTCTTCCTCTGTGAAGTCTGTGAACATCAGCTTCATTACCTCGTATGCAACCTGCTGATAGTTCATCTTCGCAAGTTCTTCCAAAGATACATCCAGTGCAGGGATTGAATCCGGCACAAAAAGGCCTCCCTCGTTGGCAAGTCCCTTAAGTATTGCCTGTGATGCTGTTGCTGTCTCATTTGCATTTCTTGTGCTTCTGTAAATCAGTTCCATTTGCCAATCTCCTTAAAAATCTCATATAGTTTTCTTGTTATAAATATTCAATATAATCCAAAACTAATTATCTCTGTATGTACGCAGTATCTTCTGCATGTCACAAATTTTAATCGTGTGCATTATAACATAGGGATATACAAAAAACAAGAAGCCCACTGTAAATTAGCGGGCTTCTGTATAATCTGTTATCTATCTGGATTTATTTTGCATATACTTCGTAATATCCTGTTGCAAAATTCAGAGCAGCCTGATGATTTGAGAAGTAGATGTCAAGGTGATTACCGTTGATCGCTCCACCTCTGTCCTGAACGGTATATGTATGACCGTCGACTATGAGCTCTGTTCCAAATGCAAAATTGCTTGGTGCTGCACATGTGACACCCTCAACTGCAGGTGCACCTGATGCTGTTGTTGGATTAACCATGTTGCTATACTCTCCACAACAGATTGGACATGGACAATATGCTGTTACCCAGAAGGTTCCGAGATATGTACCTGATGCTGCTCCGTTAACATACATGATCTTATCTTCTGGAAGTCCCTCTGTAGATTTCTCTGTTGAAGGATCCTCTGTTATCTGCTCATCAGGAAGTCCAGTTGCTGAATTATCAGCATCAGTATCTGCCGCCTCAATATCAATTGGTTCTGTGTATGCAACATCTGCTGCCATCTCCTCAAGTGGTTCAACCTCAGCCTCGGTTGTACTCTCCTGAACTCCACCGCTTATCGATGCAGTCTGTTTGGTTGACTTCTTGCTTGAAAGTGCTGCTGTGCCAGTCTTGTTTACATCTGAAAGTGTTCCATCTGCAAGCTTCTCTGTAGCTGTTGCCTCCTCGTAATCAGCTGTGTTGTCTGCATATAGTGTATTGCCTGCTGCTGCAACAGATACTCCTCTGCCCTTTGATGATACCATGCTGTCGTCTGATGCAATAACAGCATATGATGATATACCAACTGCCAGGAGCACTGCTCCAATACTTATCTTCTTTACGTTGCTTTTCAGTGTTGTCTTCTTTAGTTTCTGTGATTTCATCTTTGATGAATCTGAAAACTTTTGCATAACCTTTTCTCCTTAATTTCTTTACGGTTTCAGAATTGTTACAAAACCGTTAAAATTTAACTCACGACGTTATTATAATCTCTGTCAAAAGAAAGGTCAAGCAAAGTCGCCATTTTTGTAAAATATACACAACAGTTCAAAAATCTTTCATTCCGTTAATTGAAATATGCAATATTTTAATGGTATGTTTTTGTGAATAGTGCATATTTTATCACTGTAACATTTTTGAAACATATTAGCATATTGTATATTTTGTCTTTATGATTTTTAATAAAATCTTCAGATTCTGTTACATTTTCAATTTAAAATTATTGTTTTTCCCTGTAATCCGGATAGCATTCTTCCCACTCATCGAGCAGCTTTTGCAGTTCATCATATGTCTCTACAGCATTCACCGTGTTCCTCAATCTGGCCGAATCATACATACCCACAGTGTACCATGCAACATGTTTTCTCATCTCATGGATTCCTGTATACTCCCCCTTACACTCAACCATGAGCTGTGCATGTCTCAGTATAGTTGACTTTATCTCATGCATATCCGGCCTAGCCGGAAGCTCTCCATGCTCATAATAATACTTCATCTCTTTGAATATCCATGGGTTGCCTCTAGCCCCCCGGCCTATCATGAATGCATCACAATTGGTCTGTTTTCGCATATCTATGATATCCTGAGGAGTTAATATATCTCCATTGCCTATAACAGGTATACTGCACACCTCTTTAACCCTGGCTATCACACTCCAGTCAGCATGCCCCTGGTAATACTGCTGCCTGGTCCGACCGTGAACAGCAACTGCCGCCGCCCCGCTCTCCTGAGCAATATGAGCTATTTCTGGAGCGTTTATATGCTCACTGTCAAAACCACTTCGTATCTTGACGGTGAGGGGTATACTGATCGCATTTGACATGGCTTCAACTATACGTCCAACGAGAATCGGGTCCTTCATGAGGGCTGATCCTTCCCCATTGTTCACTACTTTAGGCACGGGACACCCCATATTCACGTCTATAAATGAATAGCCATTGCACTCTATCTTCTTTGCCATCTCAGCCATTATATGAGGATCTGATCCGAACAGCTGCAAACCAAACGGTTTTTCTCTTTCATCCATTACCAGAAGAGGTTTTGTGTTTTTATTTTTATAAAATATCGCCTTAGCGCTCACCATCTCACTGTAGAGTATGTCACACCCCTGCTCTTTGCATAAAAGACGAAATGGCTGGTCACATACACCAGCCATCGGCGCCAGGATCAATTTATCTCTAAAATCCATAAATTTCTCCATTGCTTCTATATATAATATTATAGGTATTTCTACGTAATCAGATCTATTTGATCTTTTTCCGACACATTACTGCTGTCTGTGTTTGTCCATGATAAGTCTCAGCCCCTGAAGCGTGAGATCAGGATCATACACATCTATGCAGTCTGTGTTCTCATATATCATCTTGCCAAGACCGCCTGTCGCAACCACCTTTATATTGTCAAGGCCTGACTCCTTCTTCATACGTCTGACGATGTACTCAGTCTGACCTATATATCCCATACATACACCAGCCTGCATACTTGATATGGTATCCTTACAGAGTATTGTATCCGGAACCTTTATCTCTATCTCAGGCAGTTTTGCCGTGCCTGTCCAGAGCGCATTTGCAATCAGCCGAATTCCAGGTGATGTAACCTCAGCGGTGAAAGCACCCTCTCCGTTTATGAGATCATATGTCGTAGCAGTACCAAAATCCACAGTGAGCACAGGACCGCCATATATGTAATAGGCCGCCACTGCGTCAACTATTCTGTCTGCGCCAAGCTGCTTAGGATTTGGCAGTGCAATATTTATACCAGTCTTCACCCCTGGCTCAACTATAAGCGGTGTTATCCCGAAATATTTCTTAATACCATTCACAAGTGAATGCATTATCTTCGGCACAACCGAGGCTATGATGACCTCATCAATAACATCCGTAGAAAGATGTCTCATTCTAAGCAACTCACACAGAAATACTCCATACTCATCAGATGTACGTGATATACCTGTAGTCATTCGAAATGTTTTCTCAATTTTCGCTCCATCGAACAATCCGATGGTAATATTTGTATTTCCAGCATCAATAGCAAATAACATGATCTAATTCCCTTCCTGATCATTTTTTATTCATGATTATCAGTCCTGAATGAGACTGTTCACATCAACACCCTGTATAAATACTTTATAAAAAAGTTCAAGGCTCTGAAAAAGCTCCTTCTTGTCATTCTGAAGTTTTTTTACCTTTAGGCCACACCCGATATCATCAAAAAGCAGGTCGTCCTCAAGTGCTCTTGTCTGTATCTTCAGATTACCATCCGAATCAAACACAAGCATAAATATTCCTCCGACCTCCTGCGTAAATGCACCACACATAGCATGAAGCTCATCCTTTATATCATCCGGAAGCTTGCTGAAGTCTTTATTCAGATAAAATTTCTGGTTGTATATGGAACTGGCACAGAGCACCAGCTCTCCATTCTCTGTTCTGGTTGATATTTCCATATGATCTCCTATCCTATCACATCCGACATGTCGTACATTCCAGCAGGCTTGCCCTTAAGGAACTTTCCAGCCTCCACAGCACCCTTCGCAAATACTGACTTTGAATATGCAGTATGCTTGAACTCTATAACTTCATCTATTCCGGCAAATATGACCTCATGCTCACCAACTATTGTTCCTCCACGGACAGCAGATATGCCGAGCTCCTTCTTGTCTCTCTTCTTTCTGACCTGACTTCTGTCATACACATACTCATACTGCTCACCACACGCCTCATTGATTGAATCAGCCAGCGCAAGAGCCGTTCCTGATGGAGCGTCCACCTTCTGGTTGTGATGCTTTTCAACTATCTCTATATCATATCCCGCTGGAGAAAATACCTTTGCAGCATCCTTGAGAAGCTTTATAAGCGTATTGATTCCCAGTGACATATTTGCTGATTTAAGTACAGCCACTCTTTCGCTGCTCTTTTTAACCTTCTCAAGCTGTTCAGCACTGAGTCCCGTGGTACAAAGTACAACCGGAATCTGTCTTCTGACACTGTAGTCAAGAAGCTTGTCAACCGCTGCTGCTGCCGCAAAATCTATGATGACATCCGCATCCACATCACATGCATCTATGTCTGTAAATACAGGATATCCATTGTCTCGGTTGTCAACTACATCTATTCCTGCCACGATCTCTGCATCTGGATCACTTGCAGCTATACCTGTTATTACCTGGCCCATTCTGCCGTTGCAGCCATGCATTATCATCTTTACCATATGTCTGTTCCTCCATCTGTTCATTTGTATCATTGTCAGATCCATACTCTGATTTGTTATAATCATTCACATATTCCAGATGTGAATCTGCACTCTGGACATGTACACCATTTTACACATTTAAGCCACATTGTGCAATGGTGATATACAAAAAATGTCTGCAGCCCTTAGCTGCAGACATTGATATTCTTACATAATATCTTATTTTAAAGAACACCGTACTCTTCCATCGCCTTTTTAAGCTTCTGGACATTCTGTGGCTCCATCTCTGTAAGCGGCATTCTCATAGTACCGCCACACATTCCGAGCAGTTCTACAGCCTTCTTCACAGGGATAGGATTAACCTCACAAAACAGTGCGTTGCACAGGTCGATTGCCTTTAACTGAAGGTCAAGGCTTCCCTGAACATCCCCGTCAAGGTACTTCTGTACCATATCATGAACATCCTCAGGAATGATATTCGCTGTAACCGAGATAACTCCCTTTCCGCCAAGAGAGAGAAGTGGAACAACCTGGTCGTCATTGCCTGAGTAGATATCTATGCATCCCTTTGCAAGACTTGCGAGCTTTACAACCTGGCTGATATTTCCTGATGCTTCCTTGATTCCCACAATGTTTGGAACGTTCTGTGCAAGATATACAGCTGTCTCAGGCTGTATATTGCAGCCTGTACGTGATGGTACATTGTACAGAATGATAGGAACATTTACAGAGTTTGCAACTGCTGTGAAATGTGCTATAAGTCCGTTCTGGGTTGCCTTGTTGTAGTATGGTGTAACTACAAGAAGTCCGTCAACTCCGTAGCTCTCAGCCTCTGTTGAGAGGTATATAGCTGTAGCCGTACAGTTTGATCCTGTTCCTGCTATAACTTTGATCCTGTGATCCGCAAATTCAACACACTTCTTTACAGTCTCAAGATGCTCCTCATGTGAAAGTGTTGAAGCCTCTCCTGTTGTTCCGCAGATAACTATGGCATCTGTTTTATGCGCAATGTGGTACTCCACAAGCTCCTTGAGCTTATCATAATCCACATCTCCATTCTCCAAAAAAGGTGTTACAAGTGCAACTGCTGATCCAGTAAAAATTGACATATTGTCATCCTCCTTATAAAAATAGTTGATACAATATAGCATTTGTTTCAGAATATAAAGTCATAAAAAACGGGCTGACAAAAAGCCAGCCCATAAAAATCTTAATTCTTATAAGTAGCTCTCCATCCTTAGATGACAGTCATGCAGTTCTTAGCTGCACAACCAGCAGCGAATCGTGTGGACAATTCACAACTTCGGCGGTTTCCCCTTTCAACAGACATCATATACAACCACATGCATCAGCCTGCATACTGATAAATCCCGCGCCTCTACTATATTGTATTCAGTTAACCTTAGATAGTGCTACTATATCATCGCATGTGACATATGTCAACAGGATATTTGTCTTTCCTCCCGCTTACGCGGGCCCCTCCTAAGGAGCAGGCGCATTTATAGACGCTTCGCGTGGCGCCTGCGTGCTTCACAAGGATTCCTCCCGCTTACGCGGGCCCCTCCTTATGAAATAT
>CAKQQK010000097.1:0-11212 GCA_934270935.1 uncultured Coprococcus sp.
TATTGTTTCACACGCTGTTTATTTATATATTAAGATTTTTCTAAGCCTTGCGTGTTCAACAGGCTAAAGCCCATAAATAAAAAGCCCGGGTGGATGCAACTATAGCAGTTACATCCACCCGGTTTTTCTATAATATAACAATATAATGTTAATCATCAACATCCATATTCATAACCTGACGTTTTCTTGCAAGTTCGTCATTTGCAAGATATTCATCGTATGTTGTCTGCTTGTCAATGAGACCTGTATTTGTAATCTCCATGATCCTGTTCGCTGTAGTCTGTACAAACTGATGATCTTGCGATGAGAACAAAACAACGCCGGAGAACTTAATCAGCGCATTGTTCAACGCTGTAATTGATTCCATATCCAGATGGTTAGTTGGCTCATCAAGTATCAACGTGTTCGATCCCATGATCATAAGCTTTGAGAGAAGGCATCTTACTTTCTCTCCACCCGAGAGGACCTTGACCTTCTTAACTCCATCCTCGCCGGCAAAAAGCATACGGCCGAGGAAGCCTCTTACATATGTTGCATCCTTCTCATCTGAATACTGTGTCAGCCAGTCCACTATGATGAGGTCATTGTCGAATTCCTTTGTATTATCTTTAGGGAAGTATCCCTGGGATGTTGTAACTCCCCACTTGTATGTTCCCTCATCCGGCTCTTCCTCACCTGCAAGTATCTTGAACAGCATTGTTGTGGACTTTGTATTAGGTCCGACAAATGCTATCTTGTCGTCATGTCCTACTGTGAACGAAATATCATCCAAAAGCTTCTCACCATCTACAGTTTTGGAAATGTGTGATACGGTAAGCACCTCATTTCCAATATCTCTCTTTGGTCTGAAATCTATGTATGGATACTTTCTGCTTGAAGGTTTTATATCATCGAGCTCAATCTTTTCAAGTGCCCTCTTACGGGATGTAGCCTGTTTTGATTTGGATGCATTTGCTGAGAATCTCTGTATAAACTCCTGGAGTTCCTTGATCTTCTCCTCTTTCTTCTTGTTTGCTTCCTTCATCTGCTTTATCATCAACTGGCTAGACTCATACCAAAAATCGTAATTACCTGCATAGAGCTGTATCTTGCTGTAATCTATATCGGCAATCTGTGTACAGACCTTGTTGAGGAAATATCTGTCATGTGACACAACTATGACCGTATTCTCAAAGTTGATCAGGAACTCCTCAAGCCATGCAATAGCATCCATATCCAGGTGGTTTGTAGGCTCATCAAGAAGAAGTACATCAGGATTGCCAAATAAAGCCTGGGCAAGAAGCACCTTGACCTTGAGTCCACCATCAAGATCCTTCATCAGGCTGTAGTGAAACTCTGTACCTACGCCAAGACCATTCAGAAGTGTAGACGCATCAGACTCTGCCTCCCATCCGTTCATCTCAGCAAACTCAGCTTCAAGTTCCGCAGCCTTAACCCCGTCTTCATCTGTGAAGTCTTCTTTCATATATATAGCATCTTTCTCTTTCATAATCTCATACAGACGCTTATTTCCCATTATAACTGTGTCAAGGACCTGATATTCATCATATTTATAATGATCCTGCTGCAGGACTGAAAGACGCTCCCCGTCATTCATAGTTACATCACCCTTTGAAGGTTCTATCTCACCTGAAAGGATCTTCAAAAATGTTGATTTACCGGCACCATTCGCACCGATAAGTCCATAACAGTTACCCTCAGTGAACTTTATATTCACATCCTCAAACAAAGCTTTCTTACCAAATCTCAATGTCACATTATTAGCACTAATCATTGACGCATATACCTTTCACAATTTGTTCTGTCTGTATACACAGACGTCTCCATTTTCAGTGATTAAGTATATCAACATGTTGCATTTGTGTCAACACAAATGCGGCAGCCCCGGCGCTGTTTAAACACCGTCAGACTGCCACACTTGCCATGGTAATCCCAGCTGTTACAGATTTTTTACAATTGCATCATAGAGGTCTAACTCGCAATGCTCTGTATCTGTAAAATGGTCACACGAAAGGCAGCTTTTGCCAGTCACATCATTGGAAAAACTTTTGCATGAACATCTCTGCTCATACGCACTACACTTTTCTGCGACTTCCTTGTAAGTCTCTGTTGAACTTCTCATACTAATCCTCCTTCAACGCTGTCAGACCACTCCAGCATTTTCTACTTCTGAGCAATCTGAAACACACACAATATACTGCGCTAATATTATCTGCCGGCTTCAAGCTTTATATTCACTTTTCTTGACAACTACATATATATTAAGTACAATCAAAAATAAAATTTCAAATGATTGGAGATGAAATCTTGGGCATTGATTCCATAGTAAACATAATAATTCTGGTGGTGCTGCTGGCACTATCCGCATTCTTTTCTTCTGCTGAAACAGCACTCACGACCGTGAGCAAATTCTCACTCAGGTCACTGTCTGACAATGGCAATAAAAGAGCAGGCCGAGTCCTTAAAGTAACCGAGGATTCCAGCAAGCTCATAAGCACTATACTGATTGGAAACAATATCGTAAATATTTCAGCGTCATCGCTCACAACCGTATTTGCAACAAAAGCATTCGGAAGTTCGTCAGTTGGTATTGCAACCGGAATACTCACACTTGTGGTCCTGCTCTTTGGCGAGATAACCCCTAAAACCATCGCACAAAGATACAGTCTGAAAATATCGCTTATATATATTGATATAATCCGTTTTCTCATGGTGGTACTCACACCAGTGATATTTATCGTAAACAAAATTGCGGATTTCATATTCTGGATACTCAGAATGGACAAAGACGGAGGCGGCCAGAAGATAACCGAGGATGAACTTATCAGTATAGTGAATGTCAGCGAGGAGGAAGGTGTCATCGAGAACAAAGAGAAACAGATGATAACCAACGTAGTTGACTTCGGTGATTCCGTTGCTAAAGATGTCATGATCCCCAGAGCTGATATGACCATAGCGTCAGTGGACATGGAATACGACGAACTGCTAAAATTATACATGGAAGTTCCATACACTCGAATCCCAGTATACGAAGATTCCAGAGATAACGTAATAGGAATACTTCACGTAAAGGATCTGTTCTTTTATAAGGCAACCCACAATTTAAACAACTTCAGTGTGCGCAACATCATGAGGAAGCCATTATACGTATACGAATATCAAAAAACCAACGATCTGCTGCACTCCATGAAGTCAAATTCCAATACCATGGCAATAGTTCTGGATGAATACGGAATATGCATCGGACTTATCACCG
Source organism: uncultured Coprococcus sp. (assembly GCA_934270935.1). Taxonomy (GTDB): domain Bacteria; phylum Bacillota; class Clostridia; order Lachnospirales; family Lachnospiraceae; genus Coprococcus. Next base: position 3,257 of record CAKQQK010000097.1, read on the forward strand.
TCGAGGATCTCATAGAGGAGATCATTGGTGACATAAAGGATGAATATGACATAGCAGAGCACAACAACATCATAAAAGTTGACAACGAGCATTACAGCGTAGACGGATCAATGAAACTTGACGATTTAAACGATGCCCTGCATCTGAACATAGAATCTGAGGATTATGACTCTCTGGGAGGTTATATAACCGAGCTCCTTGATCACATTCCATCAAAGGGTGAATCCGTATCAGATGACACATGCATTTTCAAAGTAACAGAGATGGATAAGAAACGTGTAGCACGAGTTCTCATCACCGTTCCTTCGACAAATGTCAACACTTCAGAGACCGAATAACATACAAAACACTATATCCGCGGGAGTAAAATCACATATCACTCCCTAAAGATATAGTGTTTTATTTTTGCACTGCCAATTTTTAATATTTATCGCAAAACAACCTTGTAATGTAGTTTTGAATACTATATAATATGATACTAGAACTTGAACATATGTATCGGCAACAAATTTTAAGATTATACTTTTTTCGGAGGCTGCACATGGATAAAAAAACAAATATAAAAGATATAATATCAATGGCCGGAGGGCTTGACTATATCAATCCTGGCGACATCCCTTCGATAGACCTTTATATGGACCAGCTGACCACATTTATGGAGGAACAGCTTGGAAAGAACAGACGAAATGATGAAGACAAAGTGATGACAAAGACTATGATCAACAACTACACCAAGAACAATCTCCTGCCATCACCTAATAAAAAAAGATATTCAAAGCAGCATCTTATACTGCTTATTTATATTTATTATCTGAAAAATATGCTTAGCATAAACGATATACACACCCTGCTGGAACCGCTTATAGATGGATATTTCAACACAAGCAGCGACGGCAAGGATATATCAGATATATATGCGCACCTTTACGAATACCTGTCTGATCACTATGGAGACATCATAAAAGACATAGTAAGGACCGCAAACAAGGCTGATGCCATGTATGATCTTGAAAAGGATCCATATCTCCACGATCTCAGTATGATTTCTCTTTTATCAGTGGATATATACGCTAAGAAGAAATATGTAGAACACCTTGTGGACAAACTCAGATCAGAATCAGATCATACCACACAGCAACGCGAAAACAGGAACGCAAAGAACCAGGCTGCGGCAAAGAGACCCAAGGATTCAAAAAACAAGCCACAGTCAACTAGAAATGCCAATACCAGCAGCCAAAAAAAAGCTTAAACGGAAAACCGTTTAAGCTTTTCATATATACAGGCAGCACCTGCTATTTATCTTTTGAATCTTCAGGATTCTGAAAGCTCTTCATTCTGGAAAATACCAATTCGTAGCCATCCTTTCCATAATTCAACGACCGGTTCACCCTGCTTATAGTCGCTGTGGATGCTCCCGTCTTCTCTGCAACCTCAAGATATGTATTCTCCTCTTTGAGCATCTTCGCCACCGCAAAGCGCTGCGCTATTGATAACAGTTCATTTACCGTACATACATCCTCAAAGAAATCAAAGCATTCCTCTTCAGTCTTCAATGTAAGTATTGCCTCAAACAAATCCTTTACTGCTTCAGTGTGTACTGTCTTTCCCATTTTTAAGCTCCTTTGCTGCTTTTATGACTTTAGCGTGATAAAGTATCTATACTATACTCCTGATCACTGTAATTTGCAATCTTTTTTAATCCACACTGCGAGCCCCTGTCTATTAACATAGAACTCTCCACAACCTTCATCATCGATACGTATGTCATACTTCGCATTGCCCATGACGTCAGCAAAGTGAGCACCTGCAAACTGTTTTCCCACATACATTCTCTTGGTTCCGCCCACGCCATCAGACATCACAACCGCAAGACCTGAATCCTTATGTTCCTCATCGCCTTCTCTGGTCCATCCAACCACATCACTGTGATCAAAATAATCATGCTGGATACCGTATGCATGCTTCTTTCTGAGCTTCAATATCTTGTTCAAAACAGTCTTCTTTGATCTCACCTTTACCTGAGGGATTCCTTCATAATCACCCATATAAAGGCACGGATATCCCTGCTGTCTGAGCAGTATGACCGCATATGCAAGCGGCTTGAACCAATCCTCGACATACGACTCAAGCACTCCGCCCATCTGAGATTCATGATTGTCCACAAAAGTCACAGCCTTCTCAGGATTGCTCATCATAAGCGAGCCCTTAAGCAAGTCTGCCATATTGTACTCACCGCCGGCAACTGAGGCATCATGAAAATTGAAATGGAGTGGGACATCAAACATAGATATTGCATTATCTGCAGCCTTGATGTATCCATTCAGATAATCCACATTCCAGTGCCAGAAATCGCCAACAGCAAATATGTCTTTATGTATATATTCACACTCTGCCTCAGCCATCTTCCTGCCTGATTCCGCAGGTATATCTGATGTACTTTGCACAAAATCCTTTATAAACCATGCAGGAACAGCCTCAGCCTCCTGGAATCTGAATCCATCCACATCAGTATTCTTCTCGTACCACTGCGCCCAGTTCATGAGTTCATCGTATACTTCCTGATTATAAAAATCTATCTCACTGCCTATTATATAATCATACTTGGAGAATTCCTTCTCCGCCTCAGCTTCTTTCCGTCCCTCAAGCTCGCATATGCGATGTCTGAACTCAGCCTGATTCCAGTCTATTCCTGCAAAATGTCTCCAATTCCATTTAAACCTGGAATATTTACTCTTCCTTCCAGGGAATGTAAATCTTGACAACGCTCCCACAACTTTCTTGTTGCCTATCATCTGTGGGATATCTTTTGAATTGAAATCCGCCGCTGTAACTTTCTCTATCTTGTCTGCACCGAGCTTCTGTCTGACAGCTATATCTGCATATACATTTATCCCTTGTGCCTTCATAGCCTTTATGGCTGCTATGTATTCATCCTTTGTTCCGTATCTTGTTCCAACAGAACCCTTCTGATCAAACTCTCCCAGATCGTACAGATCATACGGCGCATAACCCATATCCTTCTTACCCTGCGCACCCTTTGTTGCAGGCGGAAACCACACAGCCGTTGCCCCAAGCTTCTTAAGAACCGCAGCATTCTCCGCTGCCTTCTTCCACAAATCCTGGCTGTCTGGTGTATTCGCTGTAAAATACTGTACCAAAAGTCCGTTATCCTTCATCTCAATACCTCCGTTTTTGGCATATAATTACCCATATTTTAGATTATATCAAATCTGCATATATGAGTAAAGTCAAGATGCCAAAATGTGATTAATTTGCACTAAAAACCGCCTGTGAATTTAATCACAGACGGTTTTTTCAGAATCACCCATGTATTTGCCGGTTTCGCCAGACTACATACACAGCATTTCCAGATTCTATATATTACATCTTCTTTATTCTCTCTATAGCTTCAACAGTGTTCTCATATGTTCCAAATGCAGTAAGTCTGAAGTATCCCTCTCCACTCGGACCAAATCCTGAACCAGGAGTTCCAACTACATTTGCATTTTCAAGAAGATAATCAAAGAAATCCCACGATGACATATTGTCAGGTGTCTTCATCCATATATAAGGAGCATTTACTCCTCCTGATACGGTATATCCTGCATCCTTAAGTCCCTGTGATATAACCTTTGCATTGTTCATATAATACGCAATCTGAGCCTTTGTCTGAGCCTTGCCCTCGTCAGAGTATACTGCATCTCCAGCCGCCTGGACAATATATGGCGCACCATTGAACTTTGTTCCATGTCTTCTTGCCCAGAGACTGTGCATAGACACACCATCAGCATCTTTAAGATCCTTCGGCACCACCGCATATCCCAGACGTGTGCCTGTAAATCCAGCATTCTTAGAAAAGCTCTTAAGTTCAATAGCACATGTTCTGGCACCCTCGCACTCATATATTGTATGTGGCACATCTTCTTCGCTTATATAAGCCTCGTACGCTGCATCATATATGATCACAGCACCTACCTTATTTGCGTAATCAACCCACTCCTGGAGCTGTGACTTCTTGATTGTTGCACCTGTAGGATTATTTGGGAAGCACAGGTATATAATGTCTGGCGTCTTCTTAGGAAGTTCAGGTGCAAAATTGTTGTCTGCAAGGCACGGCATATATATAACATCACTCCACAGCTCTGTATTCTTGTCATATGTTCCTGTTCTTCCAGCCATAACATTTGAATCTACATACACCGGATATACCGGATCACATACAGCAATCTTGCTGTCCGCTGTAAATATCTCCTGGATATTTGCAGAATCACTCTTTGCACCATCGCTGACAAATATCTCATCAGAAGAAATATCAACGCCTCTGTCGGCATAATCATTCTTTGCAATTGTGTTTCTGAGGAACTCATAACCAAGGTCAGGAGCATATCCCTTGAAAGTCTCTGCCACTGCCATCTCGTCAACCGCCTTATGGAGTCTTTCTATGATTGCGGGTGCAAGTGGCTGAGTAACATCACCGATACTAAGTCTTATAACCTTCTTATCAGGATGTGCAGCACTGAACTCTCTCTGTTTTCTGCCAACTGTTGAAAACAGATAACTTCCAGGCAGTTTTAAATAATTCTCATTTGCTCTAAACATTTTTTATCCTCCTATTTATATGTCTATCTTCACTAGTTTACGCAAGAGGAGCCGATTGCAGGGACAGACTGCAAGCACAGACTTCGTCACGCATTCCCTTCCAGATCAATATAACCATCAAACACTTCCCTTGCCGGACCAGTCATATATATTCTTCCGTCTGCATCAGATCTTATATCCAAATCTCCTCCACGCATCTTCACAGTTACACAGCTCTCCGTAAATCCCATACGCATACACGCAGCAGCCACTGCGCAGGCGCCAGTCCCACAGGCCATGGTCTCACCGGATCCCCGCTCCCACACTCTCATGCGGACTGAAGATCTGTCCAGCACCTGTGCAAATTCAACATTTGCACCATACGGGAAGTCCGGGAGTCCTAAAACAGTATTCATCACATTCATATCACAGTCATCCATGCATTTTGCAAATACCACAGCATGTGGATTTCCTACATCAACTTTTATCAGATCCTCATTTGTACCGCAAATCCGATCCATCCGAAGGTTTTCTATCTCTGGTATCCCCATATCAACTGTAACATATCTGACCACTCCGTCCACAGTGTCCAATTCAAGTTTTCTGATTCCTGCAAGCGTCTCTATCGTCAATGTATTCCGATCTATCAGCTTCCTGTCAAACACATACTTGCCGACGCATCTGATTCCATTGCCACACATCTGTGCTCTGCTGCCGTCTGCATTGTATATATCCATCCTGAAATCTGCTATATCAGAAGGTTTTATAAGTATAAGTCCATCGCTTCCTATGCCGGTATGTCTGTTGCTGACCATAATTGCAGCCTTATCAGGTCTGTCGATTTTATTCTCCAGACAGTTCACATACACATAATCATTCCCCAGTGCCTCCATTTTTGTGAAATGCAAGCCGAGTCCTCCTTAGAAGTCGCTAGAATTATCCAATATCATATATGACATTTCTACTATATTTATTCCATGATCCATGCTTTTCTTCTGAAGATATCTGTGAGCTCCCTGCTCATCATACTCAAAATCATTCATAAGCTTAAGCTTTGCAGCTTTGATCACTTTCTTCTCTTCTTCTGTTCTCTCCTTAGGTGTGGATTTTCTCTTTTTTCTCTCCCATAATATATTATCAATAGTGAGTGATACAACATTCACAAAATCCAGAGATTTGATCGGCATGGACAGGCAGACAACCCCGCTATCCTGCACTTCAGCATAGTTCTTCTTGCTGCTGAGAACAATCATCTCAAAGCCTTTCGGCATATAATTCTCCAGATCGCAATACATCATATCCGAATATCTATAACCGCATATTATCAGTCCATCATCGCAGGCATCCACTGCCTGCGCCGCCTGTGCTCCAGTGGTACACATCTTGGTGACAGTTATGCCATTGCGTATAAGCAAATTCTTAATACTCTTTGCTTCTTCTATTTTCGGAAACACAACTATTACATTTACCAATTATCTGCACCTCTCACCAATAGTCTTCCACTCCGTAAACATTCAGCACATCATATTTATAGGTAAGCAGGAGACACCCCCGCTTACCTATACTGCTTAATCATATATAATTTGTCTCAAAACATTAACCGCAAAGCAGTCTCATCAGACTTTGTAAAGATAGTTTGAAATCTCCCAGTCTGTGACCTGTCTGGTGTACTCATTCCACTCTTCCATCTTTGCATTTGTATATCTCTCAAATATATGCGATCCTACAGCTTCCTTCATAAATTCACTATCGCTCATAGCCAAAGTTGCCTCCCTGAGATTCGCCGGAAGACTGTGGATATGGCGTGCCTTCTTCTCTTCTGAAGACAAGTTGAATATATTCGTATCTACACTTGGTGGAACTGGAAGCTGTCGCTTGATTCCGTCAAGTCCCGCCTTAAGGCATACTGCCATTGCAAGATATGGGTTAGCAGTTGGATCAGGGCATCTGAGCTCTACTCTCGTTCCTGCGCCACGTGCACTTGGGATTCTGATAAGAGGACTTCTGTTCTTTGCCGACCACGCAATATAGATTGGAGCCTCATATCCTGGAACAAGTCTCTTATATGAGTTTACAAGTGGATTTGTTATTGCCGTCATCTCCCTCATGTGTTCCATAATACCTGCAATAAACCAATATGCCTCCTGGCTAAGTCCCAGCTTGTCATTATCATCAGCAAATATATTCTTGCCATCCTTCTGGAGTGACATATTCATATGCATTCCTGATCCGCATACGCCATACTTTGGCTTTGGCATAAATGTCGCGCAGAGGCCATGTCTCTTGGCGATAGTCTTGACAACAAGCTTGAATGTCTCAATGTTGTCCGCTGTCTTAAGTGCCTCTCCATACTTGAAGTCTATCTCATGCTGCGCAGGCGCAACCTCATGATGAGATGCCTCAATCTCAAATCCCATCTGTTCGAGAGTAAGAACCATATCTCTTCTTGCATTCTCCCCAAAATCCAGAGGTCCAAGATCGAAATAACTTGCTCTCTCGTATGTATTAGTCGTCGGCATGCCATTCTCATCTGTCTGAAAAAGGAAAAACTCACACTCAGGTCCGACATTCATCTTGTATCCCATCTCTTCAGCCTCTGCTAAAGCTCTCTTAAGCACATATCTTGGGTCACCCTCAAAAGGTGTTCCATCAGGCTTATACACATCGCATATAAGTCTTGCAACTTTACCCTGCTGTGGCCTCCATGGGAATGTCTCATATGTATCATAATCAGGATAGAGATACATATCTGACTCCTCTATTCGAGCAAATCCCTCGATTGATGAGCCGTCAAACATGATCTTGTTGTCAAGAGCTTTCTCTATCTGACTTGAAGTTATCGCTACGTTCTTAAGATCTCCAAAAATATCTGTAAACTGGAGTCTGATAAACTCTACATCATCTTCTTTGACCTTTTTCAATATGTCTTCCTTTGTGTATTTTCCCATCGTTATACTCCTTTTCTACACATTGTTTAAGCAGCCGCATTCAAATAAAATATATCCTAGACGACCGCACGCTTCATAGCTAGAGTAATAATAAACTTTGACAGAACTTTTGTCAACACGGTTAAACAGATGCATCCTTCAATGTAAGCGCAAACGCTATGCAGCACACACTAATCTCACAATCCAATCCCACACAATCTGACACTTCCGCGATCTGCAATTCCGTGATCTGCACTTCCACAATCTGCAATTCCACAATCTGCCAGAGTTTATAAAACTCTGGCACCTATCTCTCCCATTTTCAAAAATCTTTCATTTTGTTATCATATTTACATTCACATCTGAATCAATATTAGTCGCCGCCACCCCTAAAAGGGGTGGCTCGACGTGCTGGCTATAAGCCCTTAACACCGGACAGCGTCTCAAGGCG
>CAKQQK010000098.1:0-11136 GCA_934270935.1 uncultured Coprococcus sp.
ATGACTGGATATAGTCTGTTGTCAATTCCGGGAATTGTATGTATAATCTTAGTTGCATTATATGTTCTGATGATACTTATGTGCACAGCTTCATATTGCTCATTTGCAAAGCGGATGAAGAAAAAATATTAGTATGCGATGGAGAGTACAGACATGATACAGGATATTGAACCATGTAAGTTTAATAACCAATACAGTAACAGGAGAGAACCAGAGGAGCGGGATATGGTTCTCTCTTTTTCTGAGAAAATGATATTTGCAAGGGTGGTGGATGATGAAAAACGTCTTGAATTCATGACTTACGGCGAACTGAAGAAAATGACTGGGCGTGACAGGAAAATAGAGGATCTGGTGTATCTCTTTTCGATAGACGATACTGCATATTTTCTGTGGAATGGGGATGACAGACTGACTGCCCCGGGATATGAATACCGCAGCATGTATAAGACAAGAGCATGCCATACGAAGACTGCGGTTCTTGCGGCGGCGACTGGCTGGCATCTGTCACTTTGGTACAGGACCAACAGGTTCTGCGGTGCCTGTGGTGAGAGAACTGTTCATGATGAGAAAGAGAGAATGCTCAGATGCCCGTCCTGTGGCAGGCTGATATTCCCGGTCATAGCCCCTGCGGTTATAGTGGGAGTGACCGATGGCGACAGGATAATACTCACCACATATGCGGGCAGGGAGTACAAGAGATATGCCCTGATAGCGGGATTTACCGAGATAGGGGAGAGCGCTGAGCAGACCGTCAGACGGGAGGTCATGGAGGAGGTCGGCATCAGCGTCAAGAACATCACATATTACAAGTCACAGCCGTGGGGCTATGACAGCAATCTTCTCATGGGTTATTTCTGTCAGGCGGACATACCGGAGGGCGGTGATGGACACCTGACAATAGACAGACAGGAGCTTGCAACAGGAGAGTGGGTGAACCGTGAGGATATCCCGGACTATCCGGAGCACCTGAGCCTTACCCATGAGATGATGGTGTACTTCAAAGAGCACGGACAGGAAGTGTTTAAGTAACATACAGAGCTGAGATCTCAGAGCTATTGAATATACGACGGGGGATCATTGTAGTTTGCAAGAAACACACAGAGCTTAAGCTCGCTGTTCATTGCATATTGTGCCAACGATGAAGAATACGGCACTCAGGACCAGCATCCACGGAATAAAGTCGTATGTTCCCCGGATCATCTGGAACAGGGCAAAGTGACCGAGATATTTTGATGCGCCGAGGTTTACTGCGTAATACATGAAACCTGCCATGTAGCCGAGTATGAACTGATTTGTCAGACTGCTCACGAGATAGCTTATACTGCCTAGAAAGATGATCTCAGCAAAGCTTCCGGCAAATAATCTGCCGTATGCAATGGTTCCACCGGAATTTTTTATTATAGATAAAATTACTAATACTATGATCGCTGCCACAAGTATAGCGGTGGCAAGTCTAACCAGCAGGAGCTGCCATAAAGGTAGCTCCTTTGATCTTATAAGAGCTCTTATACTGCGGTCCTGCTCTGGTATGAGCAGAGGGGCGAACAGCAGCATCCCGGTTATAGAAAAGTACATCTCCATGACTCTGGCGGCCTGGGCGGTGTCCAGATTCGAGTACCCGATCACTGCCGGGGATATCAGACAGAATATAAGTGCTATAGCCAGATGTGGAGCGTAGTGGTATCTGACAAAATATCTTTTCACAGTGGACAAATTCTCCATCGAATTTTCCCGCTTGCTGTATTTGCATGAAGAAGGATCAAAATTATTGACATGCGTCTGATCAGTTGCTTTTTCCATGACGTCTAAGACCCCCTTTTCTCTTGATGCTGTATATGATCATTGTGAGGATCACGGCAAGTATCGCAAGCCCGGCGTAAAATAACCTGTTGATGTACAATTCGTTCCTGTGCTGGAAGAAATAGTCTGCATTGCCGAATGTATTCCATCTCGGCATGAGCTTCAGCCCCCAGTTACCCACAAGAATGCTGCTTGCAAGGTCGCTTAAGAACACATATAGAGCAGGTACGATAACTGCGATCACACCATTTGTCAGCTCTGCCAGCAGATAGGAGAGAGCCATGATCCAGGCGGTGATCGGAACCAGCCAGATAACTGTGTACTTCAGGAAAGAAAGGTAGTGTGGAACTACGCCCAGTGTGTGCGCCTGATATATATATGGAAGCTCCATTGCAAATGCCAGTATTAGCACAGGTATAAGAACCATGACGAGGTTTGACAGGTATCTGGACAGAACTATCTTCGCAGAGGATACGGATTTGGCATAGATCACTTGAGTGACATGGGAGCGCTTATCCCGGGCGCATCTTGTAACCATGACAAATATAGGGAGAAATCCCAACATGATGGAGGCATAGTCGCAGAACAGTCTCATGTATGAGTCGGTTACATGGTCAATGTCGCATATCTCGTTGTAAGATGTCATTGCCTGGTCGTAGGTCATAGGTATACGGGTGGTCGTCTCAAAAGCGCTTCTTTCATAGCTGCTTCCTTTACCCACTATATCGCACACCTTTGCCATCTCGGCAAGAAATGTATCATAGTCGAGATCATCCGCCAGAGGGATGGTAAAGCCCTGGTCGGTTTCACCACCCGCATTCTGAACCCACTCATACTCCATGTCTGCAAGTTCGTCCATGCTGCACCCCGTGCACCGTTCAAGTATATCGGTGAGCTTTTTCAGATCATCTTTGTCCGGGACGACAGTTTTGAGAAAACCCCATGGATATGTGTCAAATGTGCTGTTGTCTATGTCCATGAAAAGATCCGTCAGAGTTCCTTCCATGATGGCTGTTTTGTCGGATGTATATGTGTAGCCATAGTCCTGCTGTCCAGGTTCAGGCATGCTCACCACGTCGACTTCGTTCATCTGTGATGCCATGAACAGTACGAACAGTACTATGTAGATGTAGAATACAAGACTGGACAATATCTGTCTGCACTCCTTTGTAAATAAATTTAGAAACATTATATCGCCTCCTGTCTGTGCATGATGTACATATACGCATCCTCCACATCGGCAGAAGCATTTGCGGCGGATTCAAATGGCTTTTCATCGGAGATGAGTTTGATGGTCGTCAGGCTGCCTGATGTGAGAATACCCGTTACAAGGTAACGCTCCTTGACTGATTCAAGCTCCGAGGTGGAAATGGTGGCAGTGTACACTTTGCCTGATACCATGTTCAGAAGCTCCAAAACACGGCCCCTGAATATGATGTGTCCGTGATCAAGTATGGCGATCTCCTCACAGGTTGCCTCTATGTCGCCGACTATGTGTGTGGATAGAAGGACGACCCTGTCCCTGGCGATCTCACACAGCATATTTCTGAATCTCACACGTTCCTCCGGGTCGAGACCGGCTGTGGGTTCATCAACTATGATAACCCCTGGATCATGGATTATCGCCTGGGCTATGCCAAGCCTTCTCTGCATGCCACCTGACATTGACTTGACTCTGGTCTTCCTCTGATCCAGGAGGTTGACCTTTTCCAATGTCTCAGGTACTTTTATCCGTCTGTCAGTTTTGTTCATTCCGGATAGTGTTGCCAGATAGTCAAGTGCATCATAGGCAGTCATATTGGCGTACATGGAAAAGTCCTGTGGCAGATAGCCGATGATCCTGCGAATGTCTCTGGTCTTTTCCACAGGGATGCCGCAGACAGATATATTGCCTTCGTTTTTCCTGAGCAGCGTTGATATGATCTTCATGAGAGTTGTCTTGCCGGCTCCATTTGGGCCGAGCAGACCGAACATTCCCTGGGGAATGTCCAGATCGATGTTGTCAAGGGCTGTTTTGCTTCCAAAGCGTTTGGTGAGCCCTGTTATTTTGATTGAATTATCCATAGTGATCTCCTTTTCTCTTATTGAGTGATAAGACAAAAATAGAATTGATCCGGATTTTTATGTATCTATATCACTCATTGCCATACACACACTATATTGCAGGACTCCCTACAAATACCCTACGGACAGAAAAAAGGTTATTTAAGTTTTAAACAGTTGTGTAAATGAAGGGAGTTATTGTAATATAGACAGATCGAGGATATGGATCCTTGGAAAATATATGGGAGAACGTTTTATTATATTAAGGCATTTTGAATGGGCTTATATCGAGAGAAAGGGGTAAATGAACATGAAGAAGACAGGAATAGTAGTATGTATGCTGGCGGCGCTGGTGGGACTTGCGGGTTGTTCCTCCGTGGTGATCAGCGATAAAGCAGGTGGAGCAAATGAAACCAAACCCGGTATAGAGACCCAGGGGCAGTTCAAGGTGAACACTCCTGATGAGGATTGGTTTAAGGAGGCTGCGCTTGATGTGGCGGATTCAGTGCATGAGCTAGCAAACGATGAAACTTATATAAACATGATGGGCGGAAGTGATGAAGTGATGAATGTTGTAAGTGGCTGGAGCAGCAAAACTGCTGATACCAGTGGCAAGATCGCAGTAGTGAAGATCACGGAAAGTACAGCCCAGATGCTGATGGGACAGGCTGGCGGTGCGGATTCCATGTCGGAGACTTCAAAGGATCGTGTAGAGAAAAATGCGTGCCTGGCATTTGGCAACTATGTGACAGCCAGCGCCGGAGGAGCAAATGCATTGGCGGCGTCTTCTATATTAAAGTACGATCAAGCATATGTTGTAAGTGAGCCTGTTGAGGATCAGGTATGGATCATCCCGGCTGGGGATGGCTGTGCACTGTGGGTGGCATTTAGCAGCTACGGTGATGGCGTAGTCAGCGTCAGCGGAAGCTACATGGCACTCCCTGACGATCAGACAGTAGAAGAAGCAGCAGACTCACTGCTTACTGCATGGGGCCTGGAGGCAGAGGTGCGTGAGTGGTAAGATCACTCTGATATATGTGTTTTAAATTCGGCGGAGACTATGGCTCCGCCGTTTATTTTGTTGATATGCCGGAGCGCACCGCCGTGCTTTTCACATAGCTTTGAGCACATATAAAGTCCCATACCGAAGTGATTATCCTTCTGACTGCCCTCAGTCCAGTACAGTGTGGCTGCATGCTCCAGCCCCCCTGCAGAAAAGCCCGGGCCGTCGTCCTCCACATACACGATAAGCCGCTCATCCGCAAATGACAGCCTGACAGTGATCAGTGATCTTGCGTATCTCACGGCATTTGACACCAGATTCTCGCATACCTCCATGACAAGGGAGTAGTCAAGGGCGAGTGATGCTGGAGTGCAGTCATCCACGATGACATTCGATGACTGCGAATCGTTCAGAAGGGAGAGAGTCATGCTGTTGATATCCCCGGAGAGCTTTTCTATGGATACAGGTGTGCAGTGGAGCTCCCACATCTCTATATTCTGGATCTCGGACATGGTTTTGGAGAACTCCAAAAGTCTTTCCTGCTGCTCAAGAATAGTGCGGAGTCTTTCCAGAACCGCCTCCTGTGACAATTTGCCCTGCGGAATGAACTTAAGTAGAAATTCAGTGTATCCCTTCATGACGGTGAGGGGAGTTCTCATATCATGTGCAAATGCAGAGTTGATGCTTTTCTGTTCCTTCTGCAGTTCCCACTCATCGCGCCTTCCTTCCAACAGACGCAGCCGTAAAGCTTCTGTCTGTGCAGCCAGCTCACCGATCTCATCACTTCCGGTAAATGCCTGTTCGTGGCTCAGATCCCCAAGGGTCAGATATTCCAAGGCATTGTGGACGGCCTGAGTCTCAGATGTGAGCCTTAATCTGACAAATCGTCTGATCCCGATGATCTCAGCCAGAAGTACCCAGAATATGGCGCTGTGGTTGGAGACCAGCTGCAGAAATCCAAGAACATATTTGATATTTCCACTTATGGAAGTGACTTTGTCACCGTACACTGATATCAGACCGTATCTTTGCATGATGACTGTATACCAGCCTGAACACAGTATCTTTACAAAGATGTAAGTGGTCATGCCGAGCACAAAGTACAGGAGCATTATGTAAGAGATGCTTCTGCCTATACTAGAATTGGTTATTTTGTTTTTTGCTTTTGTTATAATAGTTTCTATCAGATCCATTTGTAGCCAACTCCCCATACAGTTTCTATGTATTCAGTGTCAGTGAATTTCTTTATCTTCTTTCTTATTCTCCGCACATGCTCCATGATGATGGACGCGTCAGCCTCACCGTCAAAGCCTCTGACATTTTCATATATCTGCTCCTTGTCAAATACACAGCCTGCGTGGGTGATAAGGAACTCACATATAAGGAATTCCGTCTTTGTCAGACCGATGTCAGTGTTGTCATACAGCATCTGGCCGGAGTCGAAATCAACGGTAAGATGCCCGTTCATATATACATGGGATGAGGTCATGCGACGTTCCTCCCGGCGCAGATGAGCCTCAATACGTGCAATAAGTTCATCCATGCTGAATGGCTTGGTGACATAGTCGTCTCCGCCAGAGCGGAAGCCCTTTATCCTGTCGGCATCCTCAATCCTTGCGGACAGGAAGATGATAGGACAGTGGATATGCTCCCTTATCCGCTCACACACCTGGTAGCCATCCATACCTGGCATATTGATGTCAAGGAGTATGAGATCCGGGCCTATGTTCATGAGGGATAATGCTTCGGTGCCATTTTCCGCTGTGTACACCAGATAGCCCTCCATCTGGAGATAATCCTTCAGCATGCTGCATATATCAGTTTCGTCGTCGATCACGAGTATTTTCTTTGTAGTCATAGCGTGTCTCCATTGTAGTAATGTATTCGGAATATAATCATACATTTTATCATTATATATATCAAATTCCTACAAACTCCCTATTTTAACAAAACAGATAGACAGGGCTGATGAAGCAATATTTACAAGTTGACTTTTAAGTTTATTAATATAGAATATTAGTGTGCATTTTTTAGGCTGAAATCTACATAAAGGGAGATAAAAGATATGAGAGACAGAAAGAAATGTACATTTGTTACCGGGCTGAAACGATTGGTTGTTGCGGGGGTCGTAGCGGCTATGGTGGCAGTATCTATGGGAAATGCATTGGGGGATGGTATTGTAACCGTAAGCGCAGCGACAACATCATCTTCAAGGGTTAAGATCAATAGCAAGGCTTTTCCGGACAGTAAGTTCAGGTTGTACGTGAAGTATTATTTTGATACCAACAGCGACGGTTATTTATCGCAGAAAGAGCGCAATAATGCAGAATTGATAAATGCACGAAACTGGAAGATCAGCAGTTTTAATGGAATTCAGTATTTCCCTAATCTCAAGTATCTTGACTGTGAATATAATAATCTCACATCACTTGATCTGTCCAATAATAAGAAGCTGGAAAAGCTTGACTGTGGGTACAACAAACTCACATCACTTGATTTGTCCAGGAATACGAAGCTTAAGACGCTATTTTGCAATAATAACAAACTGAAAAGTTTGAATGTCCGAGCGAATGTGGCACTGGAGACATTTTCCTGTATGAACAACAAGCTAACCAGTTTGGATATCAGTAAGAATACAAAGTTGAACTGGTTTTACTGTTCAAATAACGAGCTTACATATGTCGATGTAAGTAAGAATACTGGGCTTGAAAATCTTGTATGTTCAGGCAACAAGATGACTAGACTTGATGTGAGTAAGAACAAAAAGCTGAAGAAGCTGAACGTTTGTAACAACAGTCTTAAGTCGTTGACTATAGGAGGGGCCACAGCCCTTGATGAAGTGGATTGCTCAGGCAATAAGCTTACAGCTCTGTCGACCGGAAACACACCGAAACTCAAGACTCTGTATTGTGATAATAATAGTTTAAAGACGCTGGATGTAAGCAAGAGCAAGAATCTTGAAAAGCTGTTCTGTAAACATAACAAGCTTACCAAAATCGATGTCAGAAAGAATAAGAAGCTGACAGCCAAGGGTGGCGTTATCGATACAGATAAGGGTGTAAAGGTAATAAAAAAATAGATACAAAATACAATTATCCATATTATTTTGTGACATAAAGTTGTAAAATAACAGTAATGATATATAAAGTATATGGCAGGCGATGATAAAGGGCGGTAAGCCCTTTATTTCGTGTTATACTGGATCGGTGTATGATGGCGTAATAGCGAAGAGAAAGATCTTTTGCCAAGTCACATAAGGAGGAAAATGAGATGAAACTGAAAAAGATAAAAAGAATGGTTGCAGCGGGGGCAGCTATGCTGATGACGCTTTCCCTTGCCGGGTGCGGATCGGGCAGCAGATCCGTGAAGCTTGGTGCAGCGGGAGTTGGCGGCGGGTATTATGCCTTCTCAAATGCATTTGCACAGATGGCAGTGGCAGCAGACGAAGATCTTGACTTTGAAGTAAAGGTCACTGCGGGATCCACGGCGAATATCAGACTTTTGTCCGATGGATATGTGGACATGGCTATAGCACAGGCAGATCTGGTGGATGCAGCCTACAATGGGACAGGAGCAACGGACAAGAAGAGATACAGAGGATATTCGGCTGTTGCCAGTCTGTACACTGAGGCGTGCCAGATCGTGGTGAGAGCTGACTCAGGAATAGACAATCTGGATGATCTTCAGGGAAAGAAGATCTCTGTGGGTGAGGAGGAATCAGGAACCCAGAGAAATGCAGAGCAGATACTGCAGATGACAGGTCTTGTGGAATCCCTTGTGGACACAGTAAATCTCGACTATGTGGATGCGGCAAATGAACTCAAATCAGGCCAGATAGATGCCTTCTTCTGTACAGCAGGTATACAGACTTCAGTGATCGAGGAGCTGTCTAAAGAGTGCGATGTGAAGCTTATCGGAATAGATGATAAATGCAGGGACAGACTTAAATCCGTGTATGGATTCTATACAGATTACACCATACCGGCGGGAACATACGAAGGACAGGATCAGGATGTTGAGACTCTCGGGGTCAGGGCGGTGCTTCTTGCAAGGGACGATATGGATGAGGAAATAGTGGAGGAGCTCACAGGACTTCTCTTTGAACATGCCCAGGATATACAGTATTCAATAGCTCTCACTTTCCAGATAGACGAGAGTGAGGCTGTGAAGAACGTGACCATCCCATTTCATGATGGTGCGAAAGCTTATTATCAGAAAAAAGGGATAGAGATCCCGGCTGAACAGTAGTTGTCAGCTGATGATAATAAATATACTGAATTCGGAAAAGAATATATGCAGATGATATTGGGTGAATGGGTAGCTGATCACGGATGTCTGCATGTGTATATAATATAGATAAGAGAGGTCTTACATGGAGATACAGATAGATATGTATCAGACACTGGCGGTGTCAGTTCTGGTACTTGTATTGGGACAGTTTTTAAAGAAAAGAATTAATTTTCTGGAGAAATTCTGCATACCGGCGCCGGTCATAGGAGGTCTGCTTTTTGCAGTCCTGACCTGTGTGTGTTACAGTCTTGGCATAGCAGAATTTACATTTGACGATACACTTAGAGAGGTGTGCATGGTATTCTTCTTCACGTCAGTTGGATTCCAGGCAAATCTCAAGGTTTTAAAGAGCGGTGGAAAGTCGTTGTTCATATTCCTCGGACTGGTGGTGGTGCTCATAGTGGCACAGAATTTCCTGGCACTTGGAGTTTCAAAGGTGCTTCACCTTGACCCGTTGGTCGGACTGTGTACCGGTTCGATCCCTATGGTCGGAGGACATGGAACCGCCGGAGCATTTGGCCCGGTGCTGGAGGATTTTGATGTCAAGGGTGCGACCACCATATGTACGGCTGCAGCCACATTTGGACTTATCGCAGGAAGTCTTATAGGCGGACCTATAGGCAAGAGACTCATAGACAGGAAGAAGCTTCTGGACACAGCAGTTGCCGAGGATGACAGTATACTGGTTGAGGATGAGAAGAAACATGAGCGTCATACTAATATGTATGCGGCAGCAGTATTCCAGCTCATCATAGCCGTAGGAATAGGAACCATCATATCGGAGCTTCTCACAAAGACGGGACTTACATTTCCTATATATATAGGTGCGATGATCGCAGCTGCGGTCATCAGAAATATCGGAGAGTATTCCGGTAAGTTTGATATATACATGGGTGAGATCAACAACCTTGGTGGTATCTGCCTGTCGCTTTTCCTTGGAATGGCGATGATAACCCTGAAGCTGTGGCAGCTTGCAGAGCTTGCACTTCCGCTCATCATACTGCTCTCGGCACAGCTTATACTCATGATGCTGTTCACATATTTTGTTGTGTTCAACGTGATGGGCAGGGATTACGATGCGGCGGTTCTGTCCGCCGGAACATGCGGATTCGGTATGGGAGCAACGCCAAATGCCATGGCGAACATGCAGGCTATATGTGACCGCTATGTTCCTTCGGTCAAGGCATATCTGATAATCCCACTTATAGGAAGTTTATTTGCTGATTTCCTGAACAGCCTGGTAATTACATTTTTCATAAACATACTTTAGGGGGTATAACCAACTATGAGAGAAAAAAATAAAGAAAAGCAAAAAGAACATCACAGATTTAATATGTCATTTGACAATCTGTCTATCCCTGAGGTGAACACGAAGAGCCATGATGACAATGAGGATAATGTGGGTGAGGATGACTCGTCTGTGACATATGACACGGTGGCAATCCCTGAGATCCACATAAGGAAAAAGAAAGACAAATAGTGATTAAGATCGCCCGGTTGTGTTAGAATACAGTCGGGCGATTTTGTATTGAGATCGTGATTAGCAGTAAAATATTGACATCGGTGTGAGATTATTTTGTATGTTAAGCATGTTAAATATGTAGGAGTTTGTGTATGGGTGACAGCAGGGGGAAATGCGAGAATCTGATTCTGGATTTTACACACGTATATTGTGACGAGTATATAAAGGATATTGACAGGTTCAGATATATAGACTGCTCGGATATAGAAGAGACAGATATGTATTGCTCGAAAGAGGCAAATAAAAGGATCTGGGAAAAGATAAAACCTTACGGAATCCAGGGTATACATTATATTGATTCAGGAAATTATCATTATATTTCAAAGATAATAACGGATCATATAGATGAGCCATTTGGGCTTGTAATGTATGATCACCACACGGATATGCAGATACCAATGGTTCCTGGGATGATGAGCTGTGGAGACTGGGCGGGACAGGCTTTGAGCCAGAATAAAAATCTCAGGCAGCTTGTGAT
>CAKQQK010000099.1:0-11038 GCA_934270935.1 uncultured Coprococcus sp.
GGATTATCCAATGCAGCATATCAAAGGCCTGATGGTGTATTCGTTGTTCCCATTACAGCATTGAGGAATTAGTGCTTGAACAGATTAAAAACAGGCTCTGCCTTGACAACGATCAAAGCAGAGCCTGTTTATTTTACTGAAGAAGAGTATACTGCTCCAGATTCCACACATCTGTCACAAGACCGTCATAAAACTCAGGCTCATGGCACACCAGAAGTATAGAACCCTTATACTCGGAAAGGGCACGCTTAAGCTCGTCCTTGGCATCCACGTCAAGGTGGTTTGTCGGCTCGTCAAGCAGTAGCACATTTGTATCCGTGTTGATGAGCTTGCACAGTCTCACCTTCGCCTGCTCGCCGCCTGAGAGAACCTTCACCTTGCTCTCGATATGCTTGGTGGTGAGTCCGCATTTGGCAAGAGCCGCACGCACCTCGTACTGGGTATATCCCGGGAATTCCTCCCAGATCTCCTGCAGACACGTATTCTCACCCGGCTTGACCTCCTGCTCAAAGTATCCGATGTGCAGATAGTCACCAAGCTGTGCCTTGCCGGATATCGCAGGGATAAGTCCCAGCACACTCTTCAGGAATGTCGTCTTTCCTATACCGTTTGTTCCCGTGATGGCAATCTTATCTCCGCGCTCCATGCGGAGATTCATTGGTTTGGAGAGCGGCTTATCCTTGCTGTATCCTATCACCAGATCGTCAGTTTCAAATATAACCTTGCCCGAGGTTCTCGCCTCCTTGAAGTTGAACTCAGGCTTCGGTTTCTCACGCTCAAGCTGAATGACATCCATCTTATCAAGTTTCTTCTGTCTGGACATCGCCATATTTCTTGTGGCAACCCTGGCTTTATTCCTCGCAACGAAATCCTTCAGCTCGGATATCTCCTGCTGCTGTTTTCTGTACGCAGCCTCAAGCTGGGATTTCTTCACCGCATACACCTCCTGGAACTTGTCATAATCGCCTACATATCTGTTAAGCTGGCAATTCTCCATATGGTATATGATATTGACAACCGAATTCAAGAACGGAATATCATGGGATATAAGTATAAACGCATTCTCGTATTCCTGAAGGTATCTCTTCAGCCACTCTATATGGTGTGCATCAAGATAATTCGTAGGCTCATCAAGCAGAAGTATCTCCGGCTTCTCAAGCAGAAGCTTTGCCAGAAGAACCTTGGTTCTCTGTCCGCCCGACAGCTCCGTCACATCCTTGTCAAGACCGAGCTGCAGCAGGTCAAATGCCCTGGCAACCTCCTCAACTTTTGAATCTATTATATAGAAGTCATGGCTGTCCAGAAGATCCTGAAGAAGTCCCATCTCCTCAAGAAGAGAATTCATCTCATCCTCGTCAGCAACCTCCGCCAGCTTGTCACATATCTCATTTATCCTCTTCTCCATATCGAACAATCTGGAGAACGCATCCCTCAGCACTCCGCCTATAGTCATGCCCGGCTCAAGAACCGTGTGCTGATCCAGATAGCCAACCTTTACATTCTTAGCCCAGGTCACCGAACCCTCATCCGGCATGAGGCTGCCCGTCACTATATTCATGAAGGTTGATTTGCCTTCACCGTTTGCGCCGACAAGTCCTATGTGCTCGCCTGCCAGAAGCCTGAATGACACATTTTCAAATATTGCTCTGTCGCCAAATCCATGGCTGAGACCATTCACATCTAATATCATAAACTCTCCTCGTCTGACGGACGGCACTTCATCCGCGCGGGCGAGTTTGTATCCGGGTATATGCCAAATCACGTTTGCCTTCCCGAACTTCGTCCCGCTTCCATCGTGCATGCGGCTGCGCGGGCGATAAGGGCGTTTGCCCGCTCCGCCTTAGCACAGAAGCGAAACGAAGCTCAGGCGGCTTCACTACCGATTTGGCATATACCCGGATACAACTCACTCCTATGCGGATGAAGTGCCTGTCTTTGTAGTAATTTTACTTAAATTCCATTTAATTTCTGTTGTTCACTTATAACATGGATTGTATATATCAGGCAACTACTTATTTTGTCTTTCCACTAGTCCACCGGCTTTAAGTACATCGCCGACAGCGCAGGCAGATCAAAGCCAAAGTCTCCAGCCTCACCCTTGATACTCTTCATGGTGTCTTTTGTACTTCCGCCATATTTGTTCCAGTCTGTATTCATGAGAACCTTCATAGAGTTACCCTCACCGTATCTGAAGTGATAATCTTTATATGTATTGCCTGATAGGTTGAGCACCACAACTATCTTGTTATCATTCACAACTCTCTGGAATATATATACCACATCCTGCTCTTTGCCGCAGAGTATCCAGTCAAAACCGTGCGGATCGTCGTCCCACTCAGACAGTGCCGCCTCCTTCATATAGAGCTTGTTCAAATCCTTTATATATCTGTTGAATGAATCGTGGTTAGGATACTTCAGTAAATCCCAATCCTGCTCCCGCTTCTCATCCCATTCTCTGAGCTGAGCTATCTCGTTGCCCATAAAGTTCAGTTTTTTTCCCGGATGCGCATACATGTAAGCATAGAGAGCCTTCGCATTTGGGAACTTCTCCTCGTATGATCCAGCCATCTTCTGTGCGATAGTCGCCTTGCCATGAACTACCTCGTCATGTGAAAGCGGAAGTAAATACCTCTCGTTGTAAAAATACATCATGGAAAATGACAGTTTGTGATACTGGTCTCCCCTGCAGAAAGGCAGAGTCCTGAAGAAATTGAGTGTATCATTCATCCAGCCCATATCCCACTTATAGTCAAATCCAAGACCGCCGTACTTCACTTCTTTTGTAGTTCCCTTATAGTCTGTGGAATCCTCAGCGCACAGAATACAGGACGGGTGTCTGTCCTTGAGTCCCTGGTTCAGACCCTTTATGAACTCCACAGCTCTGTCATTTACGCCTCTGGACTCATCGCCCATCCAATAAATGATCCGGCTTATAGCATCCATCCTGAGCCCGTCAAAATGATATTCTGTGAGCCAGTAATTTGCCGCACTCTTTAAGAATGTCTGAACCTCACCCTTGGAGTGGATAAAATTCTTGCTGCCCCACTCGCTATACCCCACATCATCAGACGGATGCTCGTACAGAGTTGTACCATCGTACTTTGCAAGCCCATAACCATCAAGTGCAAAGTGAACAGGCACATAATCCATGATCGCGCCTATTCCATTCTTGTGGAGCGTATCTATCAGGAACTTCAGATCATCCGCAGTGCCATATCTGGCTGTCGGGCTGAAAAACCCTGTATTCTGATATCCCCAGGACTCATCACACGGATGCTCCGAAAGGGGCATAAATTCAACATAGTTATATCCCTGTTCCTTCAGATATTCCACCAGCAGGGGAGCAATCTCTCTATATGTATACCAGCCCTCCGATACTCTGTCTGCCTCTATGACCTCCTCCGGTGTAAGCTGTCTTCCGCTCTCATCATATACTGGCTTACAATGCCACGAACCGAGATGCATCTCATATATATTCAGCGGGCTTCCCTTACGCTCATCCCTGCTCTTCATCCATCTGCCGTCGCCAAAGCTATACGCATCCATATCCCTTATAACAGATGCAAATGCAGGTCTCAGTTCCATCCCGAATCCATAAGGATCACAGTGATCTACGCACCGGCCATCTCTCTGGTATATCTTGTATTTGTACATCTGTCCCACCTTTGCTCCCGGCACAAAGCACTTGAAGAATCCTCCGTCGTAGCACCGTTCCATCTGAGTTTCTCCCCAGCCATTGAATTCTCCTGTCACAGACACAGACTCCGCATTCGGTGCATATGTGATAAAATCAACCCCAGCCACAGTCTTCCTTCGATTCTTTCCTGATATCTCTTTCACCACATGGGCTCCCAGTTCCTTATAGGCATCAAAACTCCTGCCAGAATAAAATTCATAAAGATCCATAATGTATTCCTCCCAATAACTGTTTCGCAGTCAAACGCATTATAATGTATTTGACTATAGTAAATTAGTTTTATTATATTCTCTCTTTCCATCAACATAAAGCAACACTTTTTGACAAAAGTAAAATATTTGACCGTAGTCAAGCAATAGGCAATTATTTGTACACTCGCCCTATTTTTGACTATTTTCTCAATATAGTGTATTATTTAATGGGAATTTAAAAATGGAAAACAACCAGAAACTGAAAGGAGATCTCATGGACAGAAGAATACAAAAAACTCGCAGCAGCCTGTTTAGTGCCTTTATTGAACTCCGGGCCTCAAAGCCAATCGAAAAGATCACTGTTAAAGAACTGACCGAAAGAGCAGATATAAGCAAGCAGACTTTCTACCTTCACTTCCAGGACATCTATGATCTGTCTGAATATCTGGAAAATGATGCCCTCCAGTCTCTCATAGGAGATATCCCCAACCCTGAATATATGCTGACCAACCCGGCAGAGGCAAGCAGGCAGCTCTGCAGCGCGTTCATCAATCAGGGGCATCTGTTTTCAATCCTGTTCCCAGATGACAACAGAAGCTACGGAGTCCTTACCAACAAGCTTGATGCGCTCATCAAAGAAAAGATATACGACGCCCGTCCGGAATTCAGAGACGATCTGGCTAAGAACGTAGAAGTATCCATGTTTGTACAGGGCTGTGCATACACCTTCCTCAAATACAAGGATCAGGATACAGTCAAAGTCATCGATACACTGGCAGGAATCATAGAGCGTGCGACAAGAGAATGATAGTTCCATCCGGATATTTTTTCACGCAACTCAACAGACTAAGGTGCATTCTGTACCTTTTCTCTGTCACACACCCGGTTTCTCCTTCTCCGGCCGTATTATATCCACCCTTGCAGTCAAATGGCGTGCAGATTTATCCCCATGAGGCTCGAACCGCACAGCTGCCGATACCTCTGTCTGCCATGTCATATACGCCACATATATCAGATATGCACACATCACCACCTTTAACATACACATACACTTTCTTAAGCACTCTTTCATTTTCGATTCCAGCCTCCTGTTCCACATCACTCGTTCCATACAAAGCAAAAAGGACATTCATACTCACAATCCAATCCTTCATAAGAATTCATCTTGTAAATATAATGTCCTTCTCTTATTTTTTATATTCATTACCCTGATATATAACAAACAGCCTTTGTAAAATTCCAACTAATTCAAATTTCACTAATTTATAACTTCCGCAAACCTGATCACATCCGGCTCCGACAGTCTGTATATCTTCTCTATCTTGTTCTTCGCCATCTCAAGTATCTGTCTGTCAAACTTCGCACCCTTTATGTATTGTACCGTTTTGTCCGGAAATACATAATAGCTCTCAGCCAGGCCAAATGCTACGCCATCCTTCGCATAATAACCGCCATCCTGCATATGTTCAAATGCATACAGGCATTTGTCTATATACTTATCATTCACAAAATAGCACTTCAGCATGATAGCTACAAACCTGAGTCTGAAATCATCTGACATATCCTGCCAGGTTCCGACCACGACACCGCCATGTCCATCAGGCACCTCTGTCTCATTCTGTTTTTTCCTCCAGGCCGGGTTGAGCTCCGAATCGCCCATATATTTCATGATAAAATCCCACACAATCTCCGGATACATGGACGCCGCTTTGAAATTAGCACAGAACGAATCGCACACCCACCAGTTATCAATTCTCGGAACAAATTCGTCCGCATAGGCAAGTATCTCTTCAAGTTTTCCCTGGGCATATCCGAGAACCAGCCCCTGCAGCACCACATCTTCAAGTGTGTCATCCTGGGCATGCTTCAGGTATTCTTTCCAGTTAATCCCTGCAATCTCCTGTGCAATCTCTTTCAGCGCATCCAGACGCACTCCTATGATATTGCCGCATCCAGGCAGATTCATGGCAAGATATTTGCCAAATTCCGGATCCATATGCTCATACAGTTCTGTTCTGACAAGCTTGTTTACTTCCTCAAATGAACTACTCTCCATAACACATCTATCTCCCTACCACATTTATCGGCTTTCCATCAAGAAAAGCACCTATATTCTCTCCTGCTATATCGAGAAGTCTTCTTCGCACTTCCCGCGGAGCCCACGCTATATGCGGAGTTATGATCACATTCTTCGCGTGAAGAAGTGGGTTGTCTTTTGCCATTGGCTCAACGGATATCACGTCCACAGCGGCACCTGCTATACGTCCATCGTCAAGGGCCTCCGCCAGATCTCTCTCATTGATGCAGCCGCCCCTGGCAGTATTGATTATCAAAGCACTCGTCTTCATAAGTGCTATTGTCGCTCTGTTTATCAACTCAGCAGTTTCAGGAAACATAGGGCAATGTATGCTGATCACGTCCGACACGGCAAAGAGTTCATCACGATCTGTCCATCTGATCCAGTCTCCTTCTGGAAGCTTCTTTTTTGTACGACTGTTCACCAGAACCTTCATTCCAAATGCATGAGCGATCTCCGCAACTTTTCGTCCAATACTTCCATACCCTATGATACCCAGAGTCTTTCCCGCAAGCTCCATCGTGGGAGCAACACTATATGAAAAATCCTTACTTTGGATCCAGCCGCCATCCTTAACAGACCGGTCATGATCTCCCACCCTGTTTGCCAGCTCCAGCAACAGCGCAAATGTAAACTGCGCTACCGCATCCGTACTGTAAGCAGGAACATTCGTCACCACTATTCCATGCTCTGCTGCAGCCTCAACATCGACCACATTATAACCAGTGGCAAGAACTCCTATATACCTGAGCTTTGGACAGGCCTCTATAACATCCCGGTCTATCACAGTCTTATTCGTTGTTATGATCTCCGCATCCCCTATCCTTGAGACAACCTCAGATCTGTTGGTCCTGTCATACACCTTCAGTTCTCCAAACTTCGCAATACTTTCCCAGCTTATATCTCCACAATTCGCTGCACAGCCGTCAAGCACAACTATCTTCATTTTGCATCACCATACCTTTATCTTTAGTCAGTCATTATGTCATTTCGTAAAAAACAATCAAATTATTTTATTCAACTATACCATATTTTTATCAGTAAATTTACTGTTATTCTAACATTTAACACAAATTTGCACAAATTAATCTGTACGACTTGAATAATTTTATTGAAATATCTTATAAAAGCTATTAAAATATAAGTAACGTGCATTAGTAACAAACTACAAATCATTACGAATGGGAGGTTTGAAATGGACAAAGAAGCATTAACAGCAAAAATATTGGAGGTTTTTTCTGATGTTCTTCCAGAGATAGATGCGAACAAGCTGGATCCTACAGCGCCACTCACCACAACTTACGGTGTGAACTCAGTATCGATCATCCAGTTTATCGTAGGACTTGAGAAAGAGTTCAACATCGAATTTGACGATTCAGAACTGGCTCTCGGACTTTACTACGACATGAATGACATGATCAAGGCAGTGCAGGCAAAGATCTGACGAAGGGGGAAAGCTACGCAGTCTAACAACGAAATGGAGGTAATATAACATGAGTAAAAAAGTTTTGCCAATAAGCTATCCAATGATTACATCATGGCAGTGGCATGCCACTCTTTTCTCTATCTTAGGAGATGAAGAGAAAGCCAAGAATTGGATATTCAGCAATTATATACAGTTAAGATGTTATAACATCGAAGAGATTTTTACCGGAGATGAGATGCTGCTCGCAGACATGATGCCTGGAAGCAGTTCACTTAAGGAATGTCCTTATCTGCTTTTCTCTCTCATGACCAAGGAGCAGGTTGAGAGCTATTGCGGAGACATTCTTACATTTATCAAGAAGACCATCAACCTGGGCGGATATGTATACGGAGTATTTGACGAAGCCAAGATCCTCTGTGATTCTGGTGCCGACTACAAATTCCCTCATGAGCTCTTCATATATGGATACGACGATGAGAAGCAGGAATTCAATGTAGGTGACTTCACATTCGGCGAGCACTATTCATATTCAACTGTATCATATTCCGATGTAAGAAACGGCTACAACACCATCACAGCCGCAGAGGATCACATCTTCAAGGACGATTACAAAGGCCGCAGAGGAATATATGTCATCCAGAAGAATCTGGCTGAGACATATTACGAACTGGACACCAAATATATCAAAGATACTCTCATCGAGTACCTGGAGTCCAAGGACAGCAAGAACCACTTCCGTATGATGAGAAACCGTTTCAACGACACAGTATTTGGGGTAAGTGTATACGACGCAGTTCTCAAACAGATCGGCAAGCAGTTATCTGCCGAAGATCCTGATTTTGATATACGTGCACTTCACATTCTCTATGATCACAAAGTTCTTATGATGGAGAGACTAAAGTACATGATGGACAACGGATATCTCGAGTTCAACGGCGAACTTCTTGATGCTTACATGGAGGTTGAAAACCTGATGCTCACCGCAAGAAATCTTCTCATAAAGATATCCATCACAGGCAACGTTGACTGTATGGATCGATTTGAGAAATATCTCATGGGAGCCAAGGAAAAGGAAATTGCAATTCTCCAGCAGGTAGTTGACCTTTTATAATCTGTACAACATAACTACACGGCGATGACCAGTTGCATTGCAGACTGGTTCACCGCCGTGTTTTTTTGGTCAAGCTAAACTTTTACGTTTTTTTTACAAAATACTGCTTTAACAATATATACTTTTTCTTTATACTAGATACTAAATTGCTCAAAATGATAATATTATGATGTAAACACATCAATTCGGAGGTTTATATGAATATATGTGTATACGGAGCATCAAGCAACACAATAGATCACTCCTATATAGAACAAACTGAATATCTCGGAAGACAACTTGCAAAAAGGGGGCACACCCTTGTATACGGAGCAGGAGCCAACGGACTTATGGGGGCTGTCGCCCGTGGTGTACACTCCGAAAACGGCTCCATCATAGGTGTGACACCATCTTTCTTCAATGTAGATGGAATTCTATTTGAAGACGTGACCGAACTCATAACAACAGAAACCATGAGAGAGAGAAAGCAGATCATGGAGGACAGGGCAGATGCCTTTATCGTGACTCCGGGCGGCATCGGCACCCTTGAGGAATTCTTTGAGATACTGACTCTGAAACAACTTGGACGCCACGGTAAGGCGATAGTCATATATAACCAGAACGGTTTCTATGACCATCTCCTGGCCATGATGAAAGCAACCGCTGACAAAGGCTTCATGACCCCTGTCACCAATGAGATATACACCGTCATGGACAACGCCGATGCTATCCTTGATTACATCGAAAACTACAAAACAGACATAGGCAGAGTATTCAAATTCTAGCCCTTTATAAGCATTCTTATGGCTTCAACCGCAACCCGTATAGCCATATCGGTATCATGTACCTCAGGGTTTTCCAGCCCCTGTGCCTCACGTTCCTGATTTGCAACCACAAGAAAACAGGCGCCCACACGTACCCTGAGATATGATCCCACTATAAAAAGCGCCGCTGATTCCATCTCAGACGCCTTACATCCCATGCGTTTCCACGCTTCCCATTTATTCTCAAGTTCATATCCAACTGGCATACTCAGTGGAGAATGCTGTCCATAGAAAGAATCCTTGCTCTGAACAACTCCGGTGTGTACACCGATATTCATATCCTTTGCCACCGTCACAAGAGCATTCACCACATCCAGGTCTGCTATAGCAGGATATTCTATCGGGGCATATTCCCTAGACGTTCCCTCCATCCTGACAGCACCTGTTGCGACCACCACATCACCGCCGATCACATCTGTCTGCATTCCGCCGCATGTTCCAATTCTCACAAATGTATGTGCTCCGCAGTGTGCCAGTTCCTGAAGCGCTATCGCCGCCGAAGGACCGCCAATTCCGGTTGATGTCACACTGACCTTCTCTCCATCCAGATAACCTGTATAAGTAACGAACTCCCGGCTGTCCGCCACCAGTTTTGCGTCATCGAGATACTTCGCTATAAGCGCACACCGCTTAGGATCCCCAGGCATGATAACATACTTTCCTATCATGTCAGCATTTACTTTTATATGGTATTCCAACCCCTGATCTGACTCATAAACCATAATTACAAACCTCCTGTTTCACTCTGTTCTTCGCAAGCCGTATGGCAGCATTTTACAAAGAACAAACGAAAGCAGGCCGCAGAAAAAATCTGCAGCCTGCTTTCATTTGCTTTCTTATGTAACCGACGTGATCAGCACTTGAACTCGTCAAGTTTCTCCTGAAGCTCTGGTGCTACTTCGCCGTGAAACTTAACTGTGAGTGGTCTTTCAAGATCCAGACTGAACACACCTAAAATAGACTTTCCATCTACAACATACTGAGCTGATGAGACATCAACATCGTTAGGAAACTGATTCAGGTATGATACAAACTTCTTGATGTCATCCATAGTGTTCACTTTAGCTTTCATCTCTGTAATCTGCATTGGCTGCGCCCCCTAATATCTCTTTTATATTACAGATACCACGGCTGACATCTCAGTCAGACAATCCAGATATCTGTTCACTTATAAAGATATTCTAACACTCTCCTGTTCGGTGTGTCAATGCATACCGCCCACCAAAATTCGCTGGGAATATATTCTATTTATCTACATTTATATACAACATTAAGCCGCCAGCATAAAAGGCTGTAATGTACTTATGAACGACTCAGATGCACCATCGTAGAATTTGACTGTAAGTTCCTGATCAAGGCCAAGGCTGAATACGCCAAGGATAGATTTTCCGTCTACAAGGTAATTCTGGTTTGTGGAATATACATCTACATCACCTTCATACTTTCTCATGGTTTCTACAAACTGCCTAACCTGATCTACTGAATTAAGCTTTACTTTGATATCTGTTGATTCCATCATACTTTTACCTCCATTCATTGAATACATTTCTTCTCTGAACGTCATCAATGTTCAATTTATACTACTTTCCAGTATAAATTGCAAATTACAAAACTTTAAAATTGTAAACCTTTTTGTGCAATCAGCCTGTTTTTTTTAAGTAAAACAGGCATTTCAGATGTTTTTTTAGCCATACTTACCAAATTTTACATTTATTTTTTACATTTATTCAGAG
>CAKQQK010000100.1:0-10925 GCA_934270935.1 uncultured Coprococcus sp.
AAAAGCTTCTGAGAACTTTGCTTGAGAGCTGTCCGAATGCAGTCTATGACAAGCTCAAAGGCCCTGGCGGAAAGAGGTTATATGAGCTTCGTCATATGGATATACATGATATACCTAACAGTCCGTTTTATGCGGGGGATGCCAGAAGCTATAACAATGATGTTTTCTCAGACAGTTATACGTATATGAGATAGGCGCTGTCTGTGAATTGCTGTGGTTGGTTAGCAGGTTGTATTTGTAAAATTGGAAAATAAAACAATATAAAAAGCCAAATGTTGGAACGATATGAACCTTGTCGCTATAATGGCGGTAAAGGATATATATGCTGAGTTCTGACATTTGGCTGTTTTTATAATTATTTACAATGAATTATATTGTTTTAATAGATGGTTTAATATCATTACAGTTGGTTGAATTCCGGATTTCTGTTCTTGAAGGTGCAGTAGTATTTGTAGCCAAGGGATGTGAGGACATCTCTTGCATATGTTTCAAAATCATAACAGAGATATTCCGGTTTGTGGGCGTCTGATCCCACAGTTATGATCTCACCGCCCATTTCCCTGTAGAGTTTTAATATATCCATATGCGGGTGTGCGTAACTCATGTTCTTGTACAGACTTCCTGTGTTGATCTCGATACCTTTGCCCTTTGGGATAATGATCTTGAAGATCTGTTCAAATACATCTATGTAATCAGGCATCCTAAATGCCTTCTCACCTGAAGGGCAGTATCTGATAACGTAGTCAAGATGGCCATATACATCATAATCGTCAATCAGAGTTACATTCTCAAGGATTGATTCGAAATAATCCCTGATAGCAGTTACCTCTGTGCGGCCTTCATAGTAGGCCGGATAATATGGATCAAGTCCTCTGACGAGATGTGATGAGCCGATGATGAAGTCAAGCTTGTCTTTATAAGTGTTGGCAATAGCCTTTGCCTTGTCAGCGACAGTATTCATAAGGCCAAGCTCCACGCCGCTTCTCACATCAATTATATCTTTGTATTTGTCATGGATCTTATCAAGTGCAGCAAAGTAAGATTTGAAGTCAAGCTGAAAGTCATATCCGTCTTCAGGGTTGATCGGAAAATCTATATCATGGTGATCTGTCAAGCATATTTTAGGAATCCCAAGCTGTATGGCTCTCTGGATTATGCTGTCCAATGGAGCAGAGGAGTCGCTGGAAAATTCTGAGTGTACATGTGAATCACAAATGATCATTTTATTCATACCCCCTATTACAATATATTTATGGAGAATATCCATTTTGTGCAGATTGTGCGATTCACATTATACCATAGAGAAAGAGAAAAAATATATGAAATATGGATATTGAGGAAACTTGTTATTATTGTACTGAAAGATTCATCCTTATTGATCTGTATATATTGATAACGTTGAGTTTTTGTCTTTTTAGCCTTGATTGTGATTGTAATATATAAAATTTTATCTTTTTCAATAAAAAAGAGCTGAAAGTGATAATTATTAGGATGATTTTAACTTTTCAGGTGATTTCAAGAAAAAAGATAAAAAGTTGTACTTTTAAATTTGCAAATATCACAAAAAGTGAAAATGATATAGATTCTCACTGATTGTAACAATGCTGTAGATTCTCACTGACTGTAACAATGCTGTAGATTCTCACTGACTGTAATTCGGATTGATTCATAAAGGTGAAGAATCCTATATAGCGTATTTTCATGCTGAAGACAATGCATGGAGAATATGCTGTGTACAGAAAGTGCTGCGTACAGAAAGTGCTGCGTACAGAAAGTGCTGTGTACAGAAAGTGCTGCGTACAGAAAGTGCTATGTACAGAAAAGTGCTATGTACAGAATATGTCTTGCAGAGAATGCCTTATGTTAATATAAGCTGAAGTGCGCTGTATATATAATAATTACACGCTGAGGATGGCGTATATGTATCGATATATTTTATTATTTATTAGTATAATTTGTAATAATGGTTTTGTGTATTTTGGATAAGCGGTAACTAAAAAAATGAGATTAAGGCTTGAAATTTATACCCAAAGAATGTATGATTAGCTTGTGTATTTAACACGATTTATTTGTCACGTTCCTGCGTGGCAGATTGATAAATACTTTTATTATTTCAAAACTTAGGAGGAATAAGAAAATGGCAGTAAAAGTAGCGATCAATGGATTTGGACGTATTGGACGTCTTGCATTCAGACAGATGTTTGACGCAGAGGGATATGAGGTTGTTGCTATCAACGATCTTACAAAGCCTTCAATGTTAGCTCACCTGTTAAAGTATGACTCATCACAGGGCAAGTATCAGTACGCTGATCAGGTTTCAGCAGATGATGAGGCTGGTACAATCACAGTATGTGGCAAGACATTAAAGATCTATGCTGAGGCAGACGCTAAGAACCTTCCATGGGGCGAGCTTGACGTAGACGTAGTACTTGAGTGTACAGGATTCTATGTATCAAAGGCTAAGTCACAGGCTCATATCGATGCAGGTGCTAAGAAGGTAGTTATTTCAGCTCCAGCTGGAAACGATCTTCCTACAATCGTTTACTCAGTAAACGAGAACACACTTACAGCAGATGACAAGATCATCTCAGCTGCATCATGTACAACAAACTGTTTAGCTCCTATGGCTAAGGCACTTAATGACTATGCTCCAATCCAGTCAGGAATCATGTCAACAATCCACGCTTACACAGGTGATCAGATGGTACTTGATGGACCACACAGAAAGGGCGATTTAAGAAGAGCACGTGCTGCTGCTGTTAACATCGTTCCTAACTCAACAGGTGCTGCTAAGGCTATCGGCCTTGTTATCCCAGAGCTCAACGGTAAGCTCATTGGTTCAGCTCAGAGAGTTCCAGTTCCTACAGGATCAACAACAATCCTTACAGCTGTAGTTAAGGGCAAGGATGTTACTAAGGAAGGAATCAACGCTGCAATGAAGGCTGCTGCTTCAGAGTCATATGGTTACAACGAGGAGCAGATCGTTTCATCAGATATCGTTGGAATGAGATTTGGTTCACTTTTCGATGCTACACAGACAATGGTAGCTCCTATCGGTGATGACTTATACGAGGTTCAGGTTGTTTCATGGTATGATAACGAGAACTCATACACAAGCCAGATGGTTAGAACAATCAAGTACTTCGCAGAGTTAGCTTAATTTGTTTAACTAATAAGTATTTATAAGACCTTAAACGGGGTCCGGTCTTAATGGACCGGGCTCCGTTTTCTGTTATACAGGTTCGTCCCTGTATAGCGGAGTAGCTGACCTGGCGGAGTCAGGTCGTAGATTTTTTATTCAGGAGGAATTAGAAATGTCATTAAACAAGAAATCAGTAGATGATATCAATGTTAAGGGACAGCGCGTGCTTTGCAGATGCGATTTCAATGTACCATTAAAGAACGGAGAGATTACAGACGAGAACAGACTTGTTGCAGCTCTTCCAACAATCAAGAAGCTTATCGCTGACGGCGGAAAGGTTATTCTTTGCTCACACCTTGGAAAGGTTAAGACTGAGGAGGACAAGCAGACAAAGACTCTTGCACCAGTTGCTAAGAGACTTACAGAGCTCCTTGGACAGGAAGTTAAGTTCGTACCAAGCCTTGAGGTTGTTGACGACACAGTTAAGGCTGCAGTTGACGCTATGAAGGACGGAGAGGTTATCCTTCTTGAGAATACTCGTTTCAGAGCTGAGGAGACAAAGAACGGAGAGGCTTTCTCTAAGGATCTTGCAAGCATCTGTGATGTATTCGTAAATGATGCATTCGGAACAGCTCACAGAGCTCACTGCTCAAACGTTGGTGTTGCTGGACTTGTTGACACAGCAGTAGTTGGTTACTTAATGCAGAAGGAGATCGACTTCCTTGGTAATGCAGTAGAGAACCCAGTTAGACCATTTGTAGCTATCCTCGGTGGTGCTAAGGTTGCTGACAAGCTGAACGTTATTTCAAACCTTCTTGAGAAGTGCGATACACTTATCATCGGTGGTGGTATGGCTTACACATTCCTCAAGGCTAAGGGATATGAGATCGGTAAGTCACTTGTAGACGATTCCAAGATCGATTACTGCAAGGAGATGATGGCAAAGGCAGAGAGCCTTGGCAAGAAGCTTCTTCTTCCAGTTGATACAGTTATGATCGAGGATTTCCCTAACCCTATCGACGATCCAAGCATCAAGACAGAGATATTTGACGCTGACAAGATGCCTGCAGACAAGGAAGGCTGCGATATCGGACCTAAGACTATCGAGCTTTACTCAGACGCAGTTAAGACAGCTAAGACAGTTGTTTGGAATGGACCTATGGGTGTATTCGAGAACCCTGTACTTGCAGCTGGTACAAAGGCAGTTGCAGCAGCACTTGCTGAGACAGACGCTACAACAATCATCGGTGGTGGAGATTCAGCAGCAGCTGTAAACCAGCTTGGTTACGGTTCAAAGATGAGCCACATCTCAACAGGTGGTGGAGCTTCACTTGAGTTTCTTGAGGGTAAGGAGCTTCCAGGCGTAGCAGCAGCTAACGACAAGTAATTTATATATCGTATAGATATAAAGATTATAACGGTGGATGCCGGCAGAGTCTCTGACATGTCCGGCATTCATCAAAAAAATACAATATAAGAGGTAGATTGCAATGGCAAGAAAGAAGATTATTGCAGGTAACTGGAAGATGAACAAGACTCCTAGCGAGGCTGTTGAACTTGTAAACCTGTTAAAGGACTTAGTAAAGAATGATGACGTAGATGTCGTATACTGTGTACCAGCTATCGATATCGTACCTGTTGTTGAGGCAACAAAGGGAACAAACGTAGCTGTAGGTGCAGAGAATATGTACTTCGAGGAGAGCGGAGCTTACACAGGTGAGATCTCAGCAGCAATGCTTGTAGATGCTGGTGTTAAGTATGTTATCATCGGACATTCAGAGCGTCGTGATTACTTCAAGGAGGATGATGTTCTTCTCAACAAGAAGGTTAAGAAGGCATTTGAGGCTGGTATCACACCTATTCTTTGCTGTGGTGAGTCACTTGAGCAGAGAGAGCTCGGTGTTACTATGGACTGGATCCGTCTTCAGATCAAATCAGATCTCGCTGGCGTAACAGCAGATCAGGTTAAGTCAATGGTTATAGCTTACGAGCCAATCTGGGCTATCGGAACAGGTAAGACAGCTACATCAGATCAGGCACAGGAAGTATGTAAGGGAATCCGTGATCTCATCGCTGAGATCTACGATACAGATACAGCTGAGGCAGTAAGAATTCAGTACGGCGGTTCTATGAACGCTGGCAACGCTGCTGAGCTCCTTGCAAAGCCAGACATCGACGGTGGTCTTATCGGCGGTGCTTCACTCAAGGCTGACTTCGGCCAGGTTGTAAATGCCGGAAAGTAATTTTAAACAGGCTAAATTATATTAGTTTTAGAATAAATCTGATATAGAATATTGAAAGGGATTATCAAGTGCTTTATCACAAGGTAATCCCTTTTGTTTACGCTTAGAAAAACAAGGTGGTATATTTCAGGAACTAAGTATTGTTTTTATGAAATGGGGTTTGCCTGAAATTTATATTTCTATAGTTCGCAGGTGTTAGACCAGTATGTAATTTGAATTGTTCGGTAAAATAACTCTGACTTGGAAATGCGAGAGTCTGTGCTATCTGGGCAGGGCTATAATCAGAGTACATGAGCATGTTCCTTGCAGTATCAAGTTTTAGCATTTTTATATAATGTCCGATATTATCTCCGGTCTCTTTTTTGAACAGCCTTGACAGGTATGCTGGGGTGAGATTGACACGTTTTGCCAGAATCTCAACAGTGATCCTAGTGTGCAGATGATCGTATATGTAGTCTATGCATTCTGCGACCGGTTTGGAGCATATGGAATTTTTCTTAAGGTTTCGCATTTTTTTTGCATAGTCGATGCACATGAACGCATGTAATTCAGATATATCCTCCACAGACTTCATTGTATCTGACTTTTTTATATAAAAATCACTGAGATTGTAAGCAGTTGCCACATCGAGACCACCTTCAATACAGTATCTTGCAACAAGGGCTGTTGTTATGACAAAATGATATCTTATGTTGTTGACCGTTTTTTCAGATAGTAAGCCGAGTCCTTTTTTATCCTTAAGTGGTGAGGCTTTACACAATTCTTTAACCTGTTCTGTATCTCCATTTTGTATTATTGAGTAAAATTCAAGTTCAGGGTTATAGGGCGCTCTGTTGGTTGAATCTTCGCGTCTTATAAATTCCTGGTAGAATATTTCCTTTGAGTATTTCATATGTGTATAAATCCTTTCCGGTGAATTGTGCCTGAGTGAATATTTCAATTAATCCCTCTATAATATATCATGTAAACGATATAAAAATCAATAAAACGATATATAACAAATGTGTAAGATGTTATTATCAAAGTACTTTATAAAGATGCGACGTCGTGAATATTAACATTTTATTTTTGGAGAGGAGTATTTTATGAGAAGGTTAAAACAGCTTGTGGCTATGATGATTGTCGTTTGTATGTTGATCACTCTGTGTCCATCAGATGTTAGCGCTGCAGCATCAAAAGCTGCGGTAAAGTCTGTAACTGTGACAAATCTTGTCACAAATAAACTTGTACTAAAGAAAGGTACAAAGTTTCAGGTGAAACCTAGAGTTGTAGTTACAGGCAAGATCAGTAAAAAAGTAACATATGTATCATCAAATAAGAAGATAGTTACAGTTGACAACAAGGGTGTTGTCAAAGCGGTAAAATCAGGAAAAGCGGTTGTAGCAGTAAAGAGTGCTGCAAACCCAAAGGTAATGTACAAGTTTATTGTTTATGTTGGGGTTCCTACGAAGACTGTTACATTGTCTGCAAAGGCTGTGAATATGTTTAAAGGAACCAGCAGGACGTTAAAAGCTTCAATTGCTCCAAAGAATGCCACATATAAGGGAATTCTGTGGTCATCATCAGATAAAAGAATAGCAACAGTTTCCTCGAAAGGTGTTGTAAAAGCAGTTAAGGTTGGAACAGTATATATAACTGCAAAGGCTAAGGATGGAAGTGGTAAATATGCAAGATGTAAGATTACAGTAAAACAGCCAGTTACTTCTATCAAGCTTTCAGTGGCAACACTCACTATCACAGAGGGAAGCAGTAAAACTCTTACAGCTGCTGTCGCTCCTGCATCGGCAACCAACAAGGCGTTAAGTTGGACATCGAGCAATAAAAAGATTGCAACGGTTTCAGCAAAAGGCGTTGTGAAGGCTATAGCACCAGGTACAGCTACAATCACAGCAAAAGCTGCTGACGGTTCAGGAAAGAAAGCAACATGTAAAGTGACTGTAAAGAAGAAGGTGACTGTAGAAAATAAATACGAGTCGCAGGGGTATAAGCTCTTATGGCATGATGAATTTGGCGGAACAGAGCTCAACCGTGATATTTGGAATGTTGAACTTCATGAGCCTGGCTGGGTTAATAATGAGCTTCAGTCATATGTTGATTCTGAAGATAATATAAAGGTTAAGAATGGCAAACTTATTATAAGCTCGAAGAAAGTAGTAAATGAGGATGGTTCCATATCATATACATCAGGAAGAGTAAACACACAGAATAAGCAGGATTTCAAGTATGGCAGAGTACAGTTCAGAGCAAAGGTTCCTACAGGTAAGGGCTATCTTCCAGCAGCATGGATGATGCCTACAAACGAGAGCCTGTATGGACAGTGGCCTAGATGTGGTGAGATTGATGTGATGGAGGTTCTTGGAGATAACACATATACAACCTATGGAACGATTCACTATGGTAATCCGCATTCAGAGTCACAGGGAACATATAAACTTTCAAATGGAAAGTCATTTGCAGACAGTTATCATGTATTTACATGCGACTGGGAGCCGGGAAAAATTACATGGTATGTAGATGGAGTTAAGATGCATGAGGAGAGTGACTGGTATTCAACGACAGCGGGAAAGGGAACTGTTACATATCCTGCACCATTTGATCAGCCATTCTACGTAATACTTAATCTTGCAGTTGGTGGAAACTGGCCTGGAAATCCTGATGCAGATGCAGATTATATCAACAGTGAAAGTCTGTATGTTGATTATGTAAGGGTATACCAGAAGGATTCTTATGATGAAAATGTGACAAAGCCAGAGCATGTAGTTATAATTCGTGATCCTGATGAAAATGGAAACTATGTAATTAATGGAGATTTTAGTGAAGCAGAGGATCTCGGGGATGCAGAAAACTGGATTTTCATGGCGCAGAATGGCGGAGAAGGAACTGCGGTCATCGAGAACAATGCAATCAATATAAATACAATTGATGCAGGTACAGTTGATTACAGTATTCAGCTTGTTCAGCCTGATATTCCAGTTGAAAAAGGTGCCACATACAAGCTTTCATTTGATGCGTGGGCAGATGAGGCAAGAACGGGTATAGTTGATGTCTCGGCACCAACCAGGTCATGGGGAAGATATCTCAAGGACACTAAGTTTGAGATGACAACAGAGAAGCAGACATATGAGTATGAGTATACGATGACTGATTCATCTGATGACAAGGGAAGAATAGAATTTAATCTTGGCAATCAGGGAAGCGCGGCTGGTGTACATATTGCAAATGTAAAGCTGGTAAAGACAAATCAGACTGAGATAGTTGACAAGAAGACGATCCTTGCTGATGGAAACCTTGTCTACAATGGAGAATTTCAGGAAGGAACAGGAAGACTTGGATATTGGACAGTCAGCAACAATTGCGGTGCTGAGTATAAGGTGACAGGTCTGTCTGACGGAAGAAGATTTTCATACAAGTCATTGGATGAGAGTATAGATGGCAACTTCGTATTATCACAGGATGAGCTTGCGTATGCCCCAAATACAAAGTATGTACTTAAATTTGATGCTGAGACTGCAACTGAGGGAAAGAATATAATTATCACTACAGGAGATTCAAAGTTTGCTGTAACTCTGGATAAAGGAATTAAGAATTATGTTTACAAGTTTGAGACCGGAGAAGAAGTGACTGACAGTTCAATCAGCATTGATTTGGGTAACAGCGGAGAAGTTCTGTTAGACAATGTGAAGATCATGCAGGATTCGCTTCTTCTCAATGGAGATTTTTCAGCCGATTTTGCCGGATATGATGTGTATGTAGACAGCAGTGCGGATGCAGAGGCTGTTGTGGACAGCCAGAAGGAGGACAATGCGGCTGACTTCACAATAAAGAATTCTGGTGATCAGAACTGGAAGATACAGCTCAAGCAGAATAATATCAAGCTTGAGAAAGGACAGTGGTACAAGCTGTCATTTGATATAAAGAGCTCTGTGTCAAGAACTATTCAGTATGCGATACAGAGGGATGGAAGCACGCATAAGGATAGTACGGGTGCAGAGGACTGGACACCGTATGTTCAGGAGACAGTAAAGCTTGATGCATACGATCAGGCTGATCAGAAGTACGTGACAGTTTCAAATACATTCCAGATGGCTTGTGACACAGATGCTGAAAGTATTTTCAATATTGCACTTGGCGCAGGCGGAGAAAATGGTTCGGCAATTACTGATCAGCATAGAATCTGTATTGACAATATTGTCCTTGAAAAGACTTCAGCTCCAGAGATAGATGTGCCTGTAGGCAAGAATCTTATCACAAACCCAGAATTTGAGATGGGTGAGGATGGTAGCCTTGCCGGTTGGGAAAATGCAGTGACTGCTCCCGGCGATGCCACATTTGAGACTGGGGATGGAAAGATTACATACAATGTTGCAAACGTGGGTGAGGCAGACTGGAACATCCAGCTTAAGCAGATGGGATTATCCCTTGAGCAGGGCGAGTCATACACACTTAAATGTACATTGTTTTCTGATGTTGATAGAGTTGTGAAGGTTGCTGTTATGACTCCTTCAGCAGGATATGCATGGCATGGCGGTGAAGATGTAGTTCTTACAGCTGGTGAGGCTAAAGATATAACACTCACAATTACACCTAAGGAAGAAGTTTTCACAGATGGTATCACTGTTGATACAGGTGCCGGATTATTCTTCTCAATGGGATATGTTGAAGGATACACACTTGGAGCACATACAGTTTCTATATCAAATGTATCATTTGTAAAAAATTAAATTAGACCCCCAAAAACAACATATACACCTTTTGACAGCCGGCAGTGGATAATTTACTGTCGGCTGTCATTTTCTTTAGAATTTTAGGAGAGTTTCGTGTTTGGTGAAGTGATCAGATATATTGATGGGGTTTGTGTGTGAAAA
Source organism: uncultured Coprococcus sp. (assembly GCA_934270935.1). Classification (GTDB taxonomy): domain Bacteria; phylum Bacillota; class Clostridia; order Lachnospirales; family Lachnospiraceae; genus Coprococcus. The sequence goes on from CAKQQK010000100.1 coordinate 10,251, forward strand.
TAAAATATGATAATATAAGTAATATTTCAAAATACAATGGAAGGATGAAAATGTGTAGAAATTTATGAAAAAACTGATCTCATGGAATGTAAATGGTATAAGGGCCTGCGTCGGTAAAGGTTTCATGGACTTTTTTAATAGTATAGATGCTGATATATTCTGTATACAGGAGTCCAAGATGCAGGAAGGACAGTTGATGCTTGATATGCCGGGATATCATCAGTACTGGAACTATGCGGATAAGAAGGGGTATTCGGGAACGGCTATTTTTACAAAAGAAGAACCTTTGAGTGTTACAAATGGTATAGGCATAGATGAACACGATCATGAGGGACGTGTAATAACACTGGAATATTCCAGTTTCTACATGGTGACTGTCTATACACCGAATTCGCAGAATGAGCTGGCAAGACTTGATTACAGGATGAAGTGGGAGGATGATTTCAGAGCATATCTGAAAAAACTTGAGGAGGATAAGCCTGTTATAGTATGCGGTGATATGAATGTTGCTCACAAAGAGATTGATCTGAAGAACCCGAAGACAAACAGGAAGAATGCAGGTTTCACAGACGAGGAAAGAGAGAAGATGTCAGAGCTTCTTGATGGCGGATTTATAGATACGTTCAGATATTTCTATCCTGATCAGGAAAATATCTATTCTTGGTGGTCGTACAG
>CAKQQK010000101.1:0-10872 GCA_934270935.1 uncultured Coprococcus sp.
GGTATATGGTGATATTGAGTCCAGGGGAGATCTTGCTTATGAATTGGATATGAGATATGTCCGTAATTCCGGTGATGAACAAAAAATGTTTTCAAGAATATTTGGCAATTCTGGATTGGCAACGGATTCTGATGATGCGGAGGATTACAGATATGGCGTGGATACAGTGGAGGTTCCTGTCGTAAAGTATGCAGCATTTGACGTTGAGAGTGATATGGAGGAAATGTACAGTAAGCTCATGGATTCCATGTATAATGAAGAAAAAAATGACTATACAGACAGTGAAAGTCTTGAACAGATAAATAAGGAGCAGCCGGCCACGACTGAGGCAGTGGCCACGACTGAGACTCCGTCAGAGATGGAGAGTGATATAGATTCTGAATACAACATAGAAATCAGGAAAAGAAGCTATTATGAAATGAGCGACATGTTGTACAAAGGAGAGTATCCAGTCTCGGTCCAAAAGGAATACTTTGATGGTGCATATAGTGGCGGACAGGTTGTATCTGGAGGATATGTACTCAAGCTGACGTATGGGAGTGCGCACATAAACATGTATTCTACGGTTTATGTGGATCATATTGCTGTAGTCAAAAATATAAATGATGAAAATCCTGATATTTTAATTAATCTGAAGGCGTGGAAGACGAATTTTGATAAAATAGTTTCTGCAGCCATAATTCTGGCTCTGAGCTGTATAGTGCTGACATTGGTTACTATGATAAACTCTGGGGTAAAGGCTGGGGAGAAGACGATAAAACTGTCGAGAGTTGAATCGGTGTTTACGGAAGTTCCGATAGCTCTGTTTGCCGGAGCTGTTCTGGTGTTTATTCTGCTGCTTAGAAATATGTTTGAGGTATCCAAGACGGAGATGGACACTGATCTAAGTTTTGCTACTGACAGAATGTTCTATCTGGCAACACTAGTCCCGATGGCTGTTTTGTACACAGCTGCATTATTGATGGTCAACAATCTTTTGGCAAAGATCAAGGCAGGCAGACTTATATCTGACAGTGCGGTCATCAGGTTTATCAGATGGACTTTCAGGAAAATAGCAGGTATGTTTCGATATATCAGGAGGAATGTAAAGCTTGGCTGGAGAGGTGTTATTGTATATATTGCTATAACGTTATTTGAGCTGGCTGCTCTCGCAGTTTTGTGCGGCATGGTGGGCAGTGGTGAGCTGGTGCCGCTGTATATAATATTTAAAACGATATGTATAGTAATAATACTTATCATCTCGGCGCAGGTCAGGGAATTATATCTGTGTGCTATGGACATGGCAAACGGCAATCTGGACAGAAAGGCTGATATCAGAAAGATGTTCTGGATATTCAAAGCCCATGGTGAGCATCTTAATCAGATAGGTGATGGAATGGCGAAAGCTGTAGATGAGAGAATGAAGAGCGAACATTTGAAGACAGAGCTCATAACAAATGTGTCCCATGATATAAAGACACCGCTAACTTCGATAATCAACTATGTAGATCTGCTTGAAAAGGGTGGAATAGATGAAAAGACAGAGGCTGAGTATATAGAAGTCCTGTCCAGACAGTCATCCAGGCTTAAAAAGCTCATAGAAGATCTTGTTGAAGCTTCAAAAGCGTCTACCGGAAATATCCAGATGAATTTTGCAGATATAGATGCGGGCATGCTGCTTGAGCAGGCTGTGGCGGAGTATTCCGATAAACTTGAAAGTGCAGGACTTAGTGTTGTGTTTGCAAAACCTGATGAACCGGCAGTAGTCATTGCTGACGGGCAATATCTGTGGAGAGTGTTTGACAATCTGCTGGCAAATATAAGTAAATACGCAATGAGAGGAACAAGAGTGTATGCTACAGTTTTTAGTGATGACAGCGGTACCCGGATAGAGTTTAAAAATATCTCAAGAGAGGCACTTAATATATCCACCGATGAGCTTATGGAGAGATTTGTGAGGGGAGACAGTTCCAGGAATACTGAGGGAAGCGGACTCGGGCTTTCCATTGCAAACAGTCTGTGTTCACTCATGAATGCAGAGTTCAGGATAAGTATAGATGGAGATCTGTTTAAGGCGGTAATATCATTTAAAAAAGTTATTGACAACTAATGTAAGTTAGTGCATACTAACCCTGATGATAATATTTTCATTATGAAGATTGTTATTACAAGGAGGCGGATGCAGTGGCTAAAGATAAGATTGAGACAGAAAAGAATAATATAGATGACACAGGTATCCAGAGAACTGCGATGCAAAAGGAGATGGTTATCAGCAGGCTCAGAGAGCGTGGCTGCAGGATAACCAGACAGAGAATGATGCTGCTGGACATAATACTTGGTGAGGAGTGTTCATCATGTAAGGAGATTTATTATAAGGCGGCAAAACAGGACAGCCGGATAGGATCGGCAACTGTGTACAGAATGGTTAATACTCTTGAGGATATAGGGGCAATAAACAGAAAGAACATGTACAAGGTTGCCTGCGGTGCAAATTGTGGTATAGAGGATGCCTGCGTCATTGAGCTTGACGATTCATCAAGTATTGAGCTGTCAGCAAAGGAGTGGAACAGGATAATAAGAGCTGGTCTTATGGCAGGTGGATATATTGAAAATCAGTCTGTAGTAGGTGTGAATGTGAAGCCTTGTGGCTGCGGCACATGTTGCTAATGCTTATTATAAAGTTAAAGGAGATGAATTGTGATGGGTGGAACAATATTAGTTGTATGTATTCTTCTGCTTATTGTGGTTGGTGCTGTCATAAGTTCAGCAAAGCATTTCAAAGGTGAGGGCGGATGCTGTGGAGGCGGTGGTTCTGTAAAGATTAAAGGTGACAGAATCAAAAATGTAGTTGCAGTGAAGACTATAATCATAGATGGTATGCATTGCAGTAACTGTTCAAGCCGTGTGCAGAATGCGCTGAATGGACTGGGCCAGGTGAATGCGAAGGTTGATCTGAATAAAAAACAGGCGGTTGTAAAACTTGGAAGAGAGATTTCTGATGAAGAACTGAAACAGTGTGTGGAGAGAGCTGGATACACTGTTCAGATGATAAAATAAAAAATTGTAAAAAATTTTCAAAAAATTGTTGACAGTTCTAATAGCATATGTTATTATCCATATTGTTGTGAGGAACACGAGAGAAAACATCACAACAGTTAAGCGCGAGTGGCTCAGCGGTGGAGCATCTCCTTGCCAAGGAGAGGGTCGCGGGTTCGATTCCCGTCTCGCGCTCTTTAATATTAATTGGTATATCAGAGCTTGTGCTCTGTTTTTTTTATTTTATATCATGGATTTAATACTATTTAACTATTGAATATATGTTGCATAGTGTTATAATCAATCACGATTATCTATGAAGTATTTGAATTAGTTTTTTAGAGGTATATATTAGATTATGAAAGACAGACTTAAGAATTTTCATCATTCGGCAGTTTTTATCTGCCTTGTGCTTTCGATTGTTCTGGATATAGTTTTGGAAGCTCTTGGAAGGCACTCGCTTTTTAAGGCGGTTTCTTATGTGTGGGATCAGCCGCTTATATTCCTTTACAACTGCTCAATCATATTTTTTACACTGACACTTGTTCTTCTCATGAGAAAGAGGATATTTGGGTTCTGTGTGATTTCATTTGCATGGCTGCTTCTAGGTGTGACGAACTGCATAGTTCTTGGGTTCAGAATAACACCATTTTCAGCGATAGATATGCTTATGGCGAGCAATACGATCACGATCATTGACAAATATTTTTCAACGTGGCAGATCGTGTTGATTGCGGTGCTGCTATTTATTGCACTTGCGGCGATTATAGTTTTGTTCATAAAATCGCCTACAGTAACGGGAAATATATACAGAACAAGGACTACGGTATTCATAGTCGCCACATTTTGCTGTGTCATGCTGTTTACCAGAATAGCCCTGAATGCGCAGACTATATCAGATAATTTCTCAAATCTTGCCACGGCATACAATAACTATGGTTTTGTATATTGTTTCTCAAACAGTGTGGTGGATGTGGGTATAGGAGAACCGGACGATTACAGCGAAGAGAAGATGCTGGAGATTAAAGCTGATCTTGATGAAGTCGGAACATCGGAGTCTACACTGGGTGATATAAAGCCTAATGTGATATTTGTGCAGTTGGAATCATTCATGGATCCGTCATATGTAAAGTGTCTCAGATTCAATCAGAATCCGATACCTAACTTCACGTATCTAAAGGAAAAATATACATCAGGATTTTTGACTATGCCGGCTATAGGCGCCGGAACGGCCAATTCAGAATTTGAAGTGCTGACGGGATTCAATGTTGCATATTTTGGCGCAGGTGAGTATCCATATAAGACGATACTTGGTAAGCAGACCATAGAATCTATGGCGACCCAGCTTAAGCTGGATGGTTATTCCACCCACGCAATGCACAACCATGATGGTACTTTTTACGACAGATATAAAGTGTATAAGAACATGGGATTTGATACATTCACACCGATGGAATATATGTACAATCTTGAACATACACAGAAGAATTGGGAGAAGGATAATGTTCTGACAGGTGAGATCATGAAGACTCTTGATTCAACCGATGGAAGAGATTTTATTTTTACAGTCAGTGTTCAGGGGCATGGAAGATATCCGTCTGAACTTGATGAAGAGAATTTTGATTATCCAATAAGGGTTGCAGGAACCGGCGATGAGGCACTTGATACACAGTGGACCTATTACTGCAATCAGCTTCATGAGATGGATCAGTTTATCGGTGATCTGATCAGCAAACTGAAGTATCTGCATGAACCTGTTGTGCTTGTCATGTATGGGGATCATCTTCCGGGATTTGACATGACAAATGATGATATAGTCAATGGCGATATGTATCAGACTGAATATATTGTGTGGAGCAATATTAGTGGTTTTCCGACAGAAAAGGAAGATATAGCGGCATATCAGCTCAGCACAAAGGTTTTTGATATGCTTGGATTTGATAAGAGCTATGTTCAGAAGTTTCAGACTGAGTATAAACCCGGTGATGAGAACTATGATGATGAATTAAAGCTTATAGAATATGATATGCTTTATGGAAAACGGTATATGTATCCGGATGGATGGCCGTATGAATCGACAGATATGCAATATGGAATAGAACCAATACGTATCACGGGAGTGGAAAAGGGAACATATGTTGTTCCGGAGGAATCTGCACCTGCAGATGGTGTCTCTGGCACTGCGGCGGAGGAACCTGCGGATAAGACTGCGGAAGACATGGATAGAAATGAAAGCAGTGGATTACAGCAGGAGACTGCGGAAGTGGTCAAAGAGACGCTGGAAGGTTATTATATACGTGGAGAGAACTTCAACGAATGTACATTTGCGTGGATTGACGGAGCCTTTGACAGCAACACCATATATATAGATAGAAACACACTGTTCATTCCGCATGACAGTTTTGAACCTGGAAAGGAGATATCAATCGCACAGGTAGGTGATGATGGTATTGATTTTGGAGTTGAAGACACATACGTCTATGAGGGTGATGAAACTGAATACGGTGAAAGATAAAACTGAATACGTTGAAAGATAAAACTCCCTTGACAAGGTGTTTAGAATTTGTTAGCATTGATAAAAAGTTGCATCACCCAACGCGATAAGTGTTGGGTGATGTGTTTTCTCTATTTAAGGCTAATTAATTGCAGTCAACGGGTGCATGAGCATCCTGAAGATATTATTTTTACAGAAAGAGAGAGAAGAAAATGGGTAAGATTATTGGCGAAGGAATCACATTTGATGACGTTTTATTGGTGCCTGCATATTCAGAGGTATTACCAAATGACGTTGACCTTACAACACAGTTGACACAGAAGATTAAATTGAACATTCCTCTTATGAGTGCTGGTATGGATACTGTTACTGAGCACAGAATGGCTATTGCTATGGCTCGTCAGGGCGGTATAGGAGTTATTCACAAGAATATGACTATAGAGAAGCAGGCAGAGGAAGTAGACAAGGTTAAGCGTTCAGAGAACGGTGTTATATCTGATCCATTTTACTTATCTCCAGAGCATACATTAGCAGATGCAGATGCGCTGATGAGTAAGTTCAGAATCTCAGGTGTTCCTATTACGGAAGATGGCAAGTTGGTAGGAATCATCACAAACCGTGATCTTAAGTTTGAGAAGGATTATTCAAAGAAGATCAAAGAGTCTATGACATCAGAGGGTCTTGTGACTGCAAAGGAAGGAATTACACTTGATGAGGCAAGAGAGATTCTTGGCAAGGCTCGTAAGGAAAAGCTTCCAATTGTTGATGATGATTTCCATCTCAAAGGACTTATCACTATCAAGGATATAGAGAAACAGATCAAATATCCATATTCAGCTCATGATGCACAGGGAAGACTGCTCTGTGCGGCAGCAGTTGGATGTACAGCTAATATTCTTGACAGAGTAGCAGAGCTCGTTTCCTCAAAGGTTGATGCAATAGTTATAGATACAGCACATGGACATTCAGCTAATGTTCTGAGAACATTCAAGATGGTCAAAGAGAAGTATCCTGATCTTCAGGTTATCGCTGGTAACGTTGCTACAAAGTCAGGTGCACAGGCCATGATCGATATGGGAGTTGATGCTGTCAAGATTGGTATCGGACCTGGTTCTATCTGTACAACACGTGTGGTTGCCGGAATTGGTGTTCCACAGATCACAGCTATCATGCAGGCATATGATGCAGCAATGAATGCGGGAATCCCTGTTATCGCAGATGGTGGTATCAAGTATTCAGGAGATATCACAAAGGCTCTGGCAGCCGGTGCAAATGTATGTATGATGGGAAGTCTGTTTGCAGGAACAGATGAAGCTCCTGGTGATTTTGAACTTTATCAGGGACGTAAGTACAAAGTTTACAGAGGTATGGGATCAATCGCAGCTATGGAGAATGGTTCCAAGGACAGATACTTCCAGGAAAATGCACGAAAGCTTGTTCCAGAGGGAGTTGAAGGTCGTGTTGCATACAAGGGATCACTTGAGGATACAGTATTCCAGCTCATCGGCGGACTTCGTTCAGGTATGGGTTACTGTGGCGCCAAGAATATCGAGGAACTTCATGAGAAGGCAGAGTTCGTAAAGATCTCAGCAGCTTCACTCAAGGAGAGCCATCCACACGACATTCACATTACAAAAGAAGCACCAAACTACAGTGTAGAGTAATATCATAAGGGGGATCCGCTTGCGGGGGATTCCTTATGATGCACGCAGGCGTATATACAACAGATGTTTGACAGATGATGTATCTTCATAATCTGCTGTGTATACGCCTTTTTGATTTCTTTAATCTTGACAGTGAAGTACAATGTGAGATAATGTTGTGTGGATATTTGCGGATTGACAAGGAGTGTATTACTTATTATGAAGATCAAACAACCAAGATTAAAGGATCTGGATCAGATATGCAGGTTGGAGAGCGAGACGTTTCCTGCAACTGAAGCTGCCAGCAGAGAATCATTGGAGAGAAGACTTTTGGCACACAGGCATACTTTCTGGGTTATAAAGAAAGACGGAGGCATAGTTGCAGGGATAAATGGCATAACTACTAATGAGAAGAACCTCTCTGATCACATGTATGAAAGTGAGGACTTCTATGATGAAAAGGGCGAATGGCTTATGATATTTGGAGTGTCTACTCTGCCGGATTATCGACATAGAGGCTATGCTTCAAAGATCATGAGAGAGGTTATGCAGGAAGTCGTCAGATCAAAGATGGCAGGAATTGTCCTCACGTGCAAGCCACATATGATTGATTTCTATAAACAGTTTGGTTTTATAGATGAAGGTGTATGCGATTCTGCTCATGGGGGTGAAAAATGGCATCAGATGCGTTTGATATCTGGTGATATAGAACGAAATTACAGATCAGAGATCATAGATTTTGTGATCACAGTAGGTATGGCTGCTGTTCTTGCATTTGTGCTTGGGCATTTTATTGTCCTCAACTGCAATGTCCCTACGGGATCCATGCTTGAGACTATACAGCTTGGTGATAATATTATAGGCAGCAGACTTACATATAAGTTTTCAGATCCAAAGAGAGGTGACGTGGCTATATTCAAATGGCCGGACGATGAGTCGCAGATATATATAAAAAGAATAATTGGTCTGCCTGGTGAGACAGTTGAGATCAAGGATGGCAAAGTGTATATCAATGGAAGTGATACGCCTCTCAGTGAGGACTATCTGAGCGATTATGCCAAAGGAGATAAGAGATCATTTGGCCCATATAATGTCCCTGATAATTGCTATTTAATGCTTGGAGATAACAGACCTGACTCGGCGGATGCACGATTATGGGAGAATACATTTGTGAAGCGCGACAAGATACTTGCAAAAGCTGAGTTCATATATTATCCTTTCTCAGATGCAAAATGGCTTGGCAGCGGTGCTGATTATGGGGAAAGTGATAAGTGATACATAGCCAGCGGTTGTTAGATTGGCTGATACTACCAGTAAGACGAGGAGATGAAAATAATGAAGAGAGTCCGATTTGATATGCATTGTCATACGGCAGAGGGATCACCGGATGCTAATGTTGGAATACTTGAATACGTGGAATTGCTTAAACAGAGAGGATTCCATGGAATGCTGGTGACTGATCATGATTCATATTCCGGATATAAGGCTTATGTACAGAATAGAGATAAGGTCGAAGATTTTGTAGTTCTTAGAGGCGTTGAGTATGATACATTTGATTATGGACATTTTATTATAGTTTTGCCATCTGGTACACCTGAGGATGTGTATGATCTGTTTGAACACAGGGGGATGGCTCTGTTCAGGGTTATCAGAGTGGTACATGCTTTTGGCGGAATACTTGGACCTGCGCATCCGTATGGAGAGAAATTCATGAGCTTTGGAAGTACAAGAAAGCTGGGAGTTATAGAGCACAAATTGTATTCACAGCATTTTGATTTCGTAGAAGGCTATAACTGCTGTGAGTCCGACAAAAAAAATCGCATGGCGAGACGGCTTGCAGCAGTGTATGATATTCCGCTGACGGGCGGAAGTGATGCACACAAGGCAAAGTGTGTTGGGTTGGCAGGAACAATGCTTCCGGATTATATTGATTCGGAGGACAAGCTGATCCATTATATGACAGATGGCAATCATCCGGAGGTCGGCGGGAACAGATATCCAAAGACTCTGAAGGAGCGTATAGGACCAGCGGGTAAATTTCTGACATATGGGTTTTATTTTTACAATATGTATGGAGCATTCAGAAATTATCCTGCAAGATGCAGGGCATATTTGAAAGCAATGGCAAAACTGAAAGAGAAACATTAGCAGATCAGGCAGCACGCTTTGAGGGACAGCGGCTGATATATATCTGTGAAAAAATAAATGTAAAGGGAAAGGAAGTTATGGAAAAGAAGGAAAGAGGTAATTTTACAGGAACATTAGGATTCGTTATGGCGGCGGCGGGAAGTGCCGTTGGTCTGGGAAACGTATGGAGATTTCCGTATCTGGCAGCAAAAGATAATGGAGGTGTATTCATATTTATATATGTCATTCTCGCACTGACATTTGGATTTACACTGCTCACTACGGATATAGCGATAGGAAGAAAGACCCAGCAGGGACCGCTTACAGCATATGGACAGTTACACAAAAAATGGAAGTGGCTTGGCGGCTTGGCGTGGATAGTTCCTGTCATCATTCTTCCATACTATTGCACCATTGGTGGATGGGTTTTGAAGTATATGACAGCGTATTTTACAGGGCAGACAAAGGCGGCAACAGGAGATGATTATTTTACCGGATTTATAACGGCTCAGGTTGCACCAATTATATTTGCATTGATATTCCTTACAGTGACAGGTGCGGTTGTGTTCTGTGGAGTGGAAAAGGGTATTGAGAAGTTCAGTAAGGTTCTCATGCCTATACTTGTTGTTCTTATCATAGGAATATCTATTTACTCGCTTACCATCAAACATACTGCTGATGATGGTTCGGTTAGAACTGGATTGGATGGACTTAAGGTTTACATAATCCCTGATTTTAAGGGAATGTCATTCCGAGATGTATTTATGGTGGTTATGGATGCCATGGGTCAGCTTTTCTTCTCGATAAGTGTAGCGATGGGAATTATGGTCGCATACGGATCATATGTTAAGAAAGAAGTCAATCTGATGAAATCAATAAATCAGATAGAAATATTTGATACGGCCGTGGCTTTTCTTGCAGGTGTTATGATTGTCCCTGCTGTATATGTTTTCTCAGGAACAGAAGGTATGTCTGCAGGACCGGGACTTATGTTTATCTCTTTGCCAAAGGTATTTAATGCTATGGGACCTATTGGAACGGTTATAGGAGCAGCGTTCTTCATCATGGTTACATTTGCGGCAATCACGTCATCAGTATCGGTTATGGAAGCAATAGTATCGGGACTCATGGACAGATTCCATCTGAGCAGAAAAGTGAGTGCGGTCATAACTACGGTATATGCCCTTGGTGGTATGTTGGTTGTGTGCTTTGGCTACAATATCTGGTATTTCGAGCTCAAGCTGCCAAATGGCTCGACGGCACAGATACTTGATGTAATGGATTATCTGAGCAACAACATCTTTATGCCTCTTGTGGCTATTCTCTCATGCATACTTATCGGTTGGGTAGTGAAGCCGAAGACGGTTATTGATGAGGTCACAAGAAACGGCGAAAAATTTGGCAGAAAAGTGCTGTATATAGTCATGGTGAAGGTTGTAGCACCTTTACTTCTTGCACTGCTGCTTCTTCAGTCGTTTGGAGTGGATGTTGTACAGTTTGTTACGAATTTATTCAAATAGAATGACGACTTAGAAGATTTATGATATGTAAGAATTGTTGCACTGTAAACAGTGTGGCGCAGAAATAGAATAT
>CAKQQK010000102.1:0-10598 GCA_934270935.1 uncultured Coprococcus sp.
TTCTCGTCTGTCATGGTAAATACCCTGTCAGCTCCGGCAGCCGCCATAACTATTGCATTGATCTGCTGGCTTATCTGCGTCACCGGCATCGTAAAGCTCTTGTTGAGTGTCAGGAATGCCACGAGTGTTCCTATGGTAAGCCCTGACCAGCCATTTACCGCAAGGATACCTCCCAGCACTGCGCAGAGAACGTAGCTTATATTTCCAAGATTCGCGTTCACCGGCATGGTGATGTTGGCTATCATATTTGCCTTGTAGGCACTGTCCTGAAGAGATCTGTTCAGCTCACAGAAATCATCATATGCCTTTTCTTCGTGACAGAATACCTTGACAACCTTCTGACCGCTCATCATTTCCTCTATATAACCGTTGACCTTTCCAAGATCCTGCTGCTGCTTCATAAAATATCTTCCCGACTTCGCTCCCAAGCTTGACGTAGCCTTTATCATGATAAGTACCATGACAACCGACAGCACCGTGAGCGGTATATCAAGAACTATCATAGCGATGAGTGTTGAGATAAATGTGATACTTGAGTTGATAAGCTGCGGCATACTCTGGCTTATGACCTGACGGAGTGTGTCAACATCATTGGTGTACACCGACATGATATCTCCATGTGCATGCGTATCAAAGAAAGATATCGGAAGAGATTCCATTCTCTCAAAGAGCTCCACCCTGAGTCTCTTCATGGTTCCCTGTGTCACATTTACCATGATCCTGTTGTATGCGTATGCGCAGATGATTCCCAGCACAAGTATAAGACCAAGTCCCAGCATCCTGTGGGCCAGAGGGTCATAATCAGGTGAGCTCTGCTTCATCATCGGTTCAATATATACATCGATAAGTTTCTGCATGAACATCGAAATGCTCAGTATTGCAAGCGACGATATAAGTATGCTGACCACAACCGTAACACATGCCAGCTTGTATTCCTTGAGGACATATCTAAGCAGCCTGCCAAGCGCCTTCATAGGATTCTTTCCTGGAGCCTTGCCTGTAGCATTTCCCATATTATCTTTCTGCATCTTTTTATCTGCATTCGTATTTTCAGCCATTTTATTTCCACTGTGTTTATCCAAATTTTCAGCCATTTTACTTCCTCCTTTCACGCCATTATTTTTTAATTCATCTTCTCATCGAAATCTCCGCCGCCAGACATCTGCACGTCGTAGATCTCCTTATATATCGTGTTATTCTTGAGCAGATTCTCATGTGTGTCGAATCCGCTCACCATTCCGTTATCCAGGACTATGATCCTGTCCGCATCCTGCACACTTGATATTCTCTGGGATATGATGATCTTGGTGGTGTTCGGTATCTTGGTTGCAAATGCCTGCCTGATCTTAGCATCCGTTGCAGTGTCCACGGCGCTTGTAGAGTCGTCAAGAATGAGCACCTTAGGGCTCTTGAGCAGTGCCCTGGCAATACATAATCTCTGCTTTTGTCCACCGGACACGTTGCTTCCGCCCTGCTCGATCCAGGTATTGTATCCATCCGGCATCCTGTCTATGAACTCATCCGCACAGGCAAGCCCGCACACCTCACGGCACTCTTCCTCCGTGGCATCCGCCTTGCCCCATCTCAGATTGTCAAGTATCGTGCCTGAGAACAACACATTCTTCTGGAGCACAACCGCCACTTCATTTCTGATGACCTCCATATCGTAATCACGCACGTCGTGTCCTCCGACACAGACCGAACCGCTGTCCGGCTTCACATCGTAAAGTCTGCTTATCAGATTGACAAATGTGGACTTACCGCAGCCGGTTCCACCTATCACACCAACTGTCTCTCCAGACTTTATGTGAATGTCGATATCCTTCAGCGTGTCCTCTGCACTTCCTGCCTTATATACAAAATCCACATGGTTGAAATCTATTCTTCCATCAGGGACCTCCATGATCGGCTCATCAGGATTGGTCATGGTCGGGGTCTCCTCAAGGACCTCAGATATACGTCTCATACTCGCCATGCTCATGGAGATCATGACAAATACCATGGAAAGCATCATCAGCGACATCATCATACTCATAACATAGCTGAAAAGTGACGTAAGATTACCTGTCGTCATGCTGCCGCCGACTATGAAATGCGCTCCGATCCACGAAAGGAGCATCATACATGTGAAGATGACGAACATCATTATTGGATTGTTGAAAGCCAGCAGGCTCTCCGCCTTTATGGACAGTTCCGCAAGAACCTCTGCTGCCTTTCCAAACTTCTTATCCTCGTATTCTTCCCTGACAAATGCCTTTACAACTCTTATCGCCGATACATTCTCCTGAACGCTGGCATTCAGGTTATCGTAGTTTCTGAATACCTCGTCAAATATAGGTGTTACCTTGAATATGATGAAGAACAGACCAAATGCAAGAACCACAAGTGCCGCCACGAATATAAGTGACAGCTCCACGTTGATTGTAAAGCACATTATCATGCTGCAAATTAGCATGAGCGGCGCCCTGACCGCTATTCGTATGAGCATCTGATATGCATTCTGTACATTTGTCACATCAGTTGTCATACGTGTTATAAGGCTGGCGGTGCTGAACTTGTCAATGTTTGTAAATGAAAACTCCTGCACATTCCTATACATGCCTTCCCTCAGGTTGCAGGCAAATCCTGTTGATGCACTGGCAGCAAATTTACCCGCCATCACTCCAAAGAAAAGGCTCAGGAAAGCCAGTACCAGCATTAGTCCGCCATACATATACACCTTGCTCATGTCCTGTCCGTTGATTCCCTCATCGATTATCTTGGCGGTCACAAATGGAATGAGGATCTCCATAAAGACCTCTGCCGCCGTAAATACAGGCGTGAGTATCGAATCCTTCTTGTACTCGCCAACCTGCCCAAGCAATGTTTTGACCATTCTATTTCCTCCTTATGATATATATCGGGTGTTTTGCTCTGACAACTATACCTATCTTTTCATCCATATAGTCCATATAGTTACATTCATAGCCACATTTTTTCATTCTGAAATGCTGACAGAATCCTCAGATGCACAAAATCAGGAACTTGATTTATGATATGCGATATCTGATCGTCAGCTATTTGTGATTTGACGCAAGTTGCATAAATATTAATACTTCTATTTTTTAATGTCAATAGTATACAGAGGCGTTTCATCTGTGAAATTTTCGTGTATTTAAAGTCAATCTGAACCACTGCTATGAATAGGACACCCTTGGTCCTGGCTGTATCCTTCCCGTTACTAGGGCGGATTAGGGGATTTCGCCCATTAGAAACGTGCTCCGCAAGGCGCACAAAAAAGTGGAGTGATAAAACTTATCACTCCACACGTTTTGTATACTCTGTATATCTCTTATTGACTCCTTCAAAGAACCTCTTCTCGTGCTCAATGTATTTTGGATGAGTATACACCTGATACATCAGTCTATATTTTTGCCATGCTCCCTTGCCGTCCAATATGGTGCAGCCTATTTAGTTGTGGCAGACTTTGTACTGCTCCATTTTGAATAATATGTCTTTGTCGTTCCATTCTGAGTAACCCTCTTATAAGTACGGATTCTCACATAATATTTCTTCTTTGCCAGAAGTTTTGATGCAGTATAGCTTGTGGTTGCAGGCTTCGCTATAGTAACTGTCTTTGCTCCGGCAAATGTCGATGAAGTGCTGTACTGCAGCTGATAACCTGTAGTCTGCACAGACTGCTTTGCCCACTTGATCGTCAACCGATTATTCGCCGCAGTAATCCTTGAAATACTTGTGGTCTTCGGCTTTATGGTAAATATCTTCGTAACAGTTCCGCTGTAATTGCCCTTGAATCTGATAGTCACAGTGTATCTTCCCACATACTTTCTTCCAGCGGAATAAGTGAGTGTGTACGCTGCACTTCCAAGCTTCTTTCCCGTGCTGTCTTTTACTGTAACGACCGGTTTTCTGACATTGCCATTGTAGGTATGTTCCGTTGATGACAATGTTATGCCCGCTATCTTTGGTACATCCTTTGATGAGATCAGCTTTTCACATACAGAACAGCTTACAACTATCTTGCCGCTGCTCTTCATAGTTGCCTTTGTGACCGTAGTCTTTTCTGTGTGCTCTCCTGTTGCAGGAATCTCCGTATAGGTGGTGTAATCACAGTTACTGCAAGTATCGTAAGCTTCCCAACCGTTTTCGTTGCAAGTCGCAGCCTGTGCATCGTGATGCACGAGGTCGTGACCCGTAGCTTGGATCGTCTCTGTTTTTATTCTGCCGCATCCAATGCAAGTATACTTTCTCTCCCCCTCTGTTGTGCAGGTTGGGGAAGTAGTTATAGTACCATCATTCCAAATATGTTCTCCAACATCTTCCTTTTCTGCGCAGACATTACACTCATGCCAATGATTGTTTTCATCCGAAATCCAGTTTGAGTTCCAATCATGTCCGGGCGGGGTGGATGTTCCGCCGCATACCGTGCAAGTCTGTCCGCTTGTGCAGGTTGCCGTTCCGCTCCACACATGCGCAGAACGCGGATTGCTGATATTGGTGCCACATTCTGTACAATAAACGTGATTCCAATGATATCCAGCGTCTTTGTATTCATAAGTTCCGGTTGTACTTACCCATTTACCACAGATGTCGCAATAGGCTTTGCCCGCATATGCCGGTATTTGCAGCAGTATCAGCACCATGCACATAGTGAACAGGGTGGTCAAAATTCTTCTCTTCATATAGTTTCCCCCTTATAAATAAAATTGAATTTGGGTAGTGATTTCTGTATATAAAGATTTTATCATTTTGACTTCTTCCATGTAATCTCCGTTTCAATACGAAAATGTATATTTTCCTATTTCAGCATATAATTTTTCAGCTCATCCCTCTTATTTATATTCAGTTTTACATAAATCCTGCTCAGATAAGTTTTAACCGTATTTGGTGAAAATCCCAGATAATCTGCAATTTCCTGATTATTCCAATCACGGCTTGCCAGCATCGCAATCGAGAATTCCACGGTGGATAATGCATCCGTCACCGAATTTCCTGACATAGGATTGTGGATTGACATCCAGCCCCTGCTAAAGGCAATGACTTTATCAGATAATTTGTTATATAATTTTGAATCCTCCTTGCGGATACAGGACTCCAAAAGTCCCTGCAGCAAACCATGATGTTCAATAAATGGTTCCAGAAATTCGTCTTCTTTCGCCACGTTCCACGCCAGCATCAGTGCATCTTTTGCTTTCTGCTGATGTTTCAGATTCATCTGACACATTGCAATCATACAATACAGATAGATCATACTAATAGGATATATATCATCCCTGAACATCAATGCTGCCTCGCAAATTCCAAGTGCCCTGCCATACTCCTCTTTCAAATATGCCATGTGCGCTATCACATATGCAGAAAACAGCTTAATTCCAGGCGGCAATGTTACTGCATAAAGATCCACATCCGGAAGTTCATCCACCGGAAGATGCAAAAGCACAGAGGACATATATCCCGCAAATACACTGACAGCCCTGTCCTCAGCGGATGAAGGATTTTTCGTCTCTTTTTCAAGACATTCCTGAATCTCCCTCAGTCCTTTTCTTGATGCAGCTTCTCTGCCAAGTGTCAGATTAGAATATACATATAACAGGCAGGATGACATCTTCAATTTTATATTATGACTCATCAGGTAACGTTCTGCTATATAGCTGCACTCCTCCGCCTGCCCGGTAAAATAATAGTATTCAGCACGTGCTATCTCCTGAAAATCCCTGTCTTTAAAACTATCTACCGTCTTTTTCGCTTCACCCGGCTGAAACGATGCATTGATCAACGGCAATATGGTATATTCACTCATGATTGTATTCCTCCAAACCAACAATCCGCCAAATCATATTGCTCCTGGAAATCTTTATCATCACAATCTGGTTTTCACTGCTTTTCTATATCTGTACCTGCCGCCCTGGCTGCAAGTTTCTTATCAATCGCTTTAAGTATAAGTCCTGCTGCCACTCCGGCTATCACTCCTACCACTATTCCGCCAATGATATCTGTCGGAAAATGCACATACAGATACATTCTTGAGAACGCTATGAGGATCGCTATCACGCAGGATATTGTGCCCAGCAGTTTCTTCCTGCTCATGAACAACGCCGTGACAGCCGCAAATGACGCCGCCGTGTGTCCCGATGGGAAGGAATAATCCGTCGGTTTCTTCACTATCAGATCTGTGAAGTTCGCCACATCATAAGGCCTTGTTCTGGCGACCAGATTCTTTAACAGGCAGTTGGTTATGAAAAGGTCAAGCACCAGAGCTATTGCCATGCATATTCCCACTTTCCTGGTTCTTGGGATGATGAGCAGCACAGCCGCCATTACTATCCACAGGATTCCTGCATTTCCAAGGGATGTGATCGCCACCATGATCTTGTCAAGCCATGGGGTATGTATATTCTGGAGACTGTCCAGGATTCCAATTTCCCAGTTACTTTCCATTGAATTTTCCATGGCAGCCGCTAGCGCATATCCACCCGCATTCCCGGCAAGCATCCCTGTAGCAATGCCCTGCATCAGAAGTTACCGCCGTTCCAGCCCCAGTCATGTACGCCGTGGTAAGTCACGTACACCGCATTTCCCGGGATTCCAAGCACATCTGCAAATATATCGCAGATCTTTCCTGTCATGGCATCACATGCTTTTGGAGTTACATCGCCAAACACGCTGACTTCCACATATGCACCCTTATCAAGTTTCTTTCCGCCCATGAACAGGTCATATCCATCGTTGATGCCGACCATAAGGTAGCTCTCCGTCTTGTTCATCGTTGTTATCGCCTGACCGAGACTGCTCTTAAGTGCCTCCTTCTGGTCATCGCTCATCTTCACTGTAACCTTTGAATCTATAAATGGCATTTCTTTGTCCTCCTTTGATGTTGGATTTTACCAATATCTAAGTTAATATTACATGAATGTCAATCATACCCATCAGGGGTCGCTCCCGCTTAACTCAGCCTGCAACGGTATATATGGCAAAATCCTATAATTCCGCTATAAAATATGTCTACAAAAAGTCCTCAAATTCAATCTCAGACGGCAGCCTCAGATCTCCTCTCGGGCTGACCGACACGGTTCCAACCTTCACGCCATCCGGCATACAGTTTCTCTTGAACTGCTGGCGGAAGAATCTCGTGTAGAATACCTTCTGCCATTTGTCGATCTCGCTGTCTGAGAAATTGTACTCGTCACTCTGTCTTACAGCCTCCTTGCACAGCTCATTTACCTCCTCAGGTGACATTCCATATCGCAGTGTATAATATAAGAAGAAATCGTGCAGGATGTATGATCCCACGGTGTCCTCCGTCTTCTGCGCGATGGTTCCATCCGGGTTCGGTGGAAGCAGCTCCGGGCTGACCGGCGTGTCTATGATATCGTCTATGATCGGCGCGATGCCCACAAATCCGTCAACCTCCATGAAGTGTCCGACTTCGTTCACAAGTGAGCGCACCAGCGTCTTTGGTATACTTGTATTCACAGCATACATGCTCATGTGGTCGCCGTTGTAGGTGCACCAGCCAAGTGCCAGCTCCGAGAGATCTCCGGTTCCAACCACGAAACCGCCCTCCTTGTTGGCAACATCCATGAGTATCTGCGTTCTCTCCCTCGCCTGACAGTTCTCGTAAGTGACGTCATGCACGCTCTCGTCCTGTCCGATATCGGCAAAATGCTGTCTCACCGATGCAGCTATGCTTATCTCTCTGCTGTCACAGCCGAGCAGTCTCATGAGTTCCGTGGAGTTATTCTTCGTCCTGTTTGTCGTTCCAAATCCCGGCATGGTGATTCCCACGACAGTTGTGGATGGAAGTCCCGCATTCTTCACCGCCTGTGCTGAAACCAGCAAAGCCAGTGTGGAATCAAGTCCACCTGACACTCCCACGACCACACATTTGCAGTGGGTCGCCTCTATCCTTCTCTGAAGTCCGGCAACCTGCATCTTGAATATCGCCATGCACCTCTCAAGCTTATTTCCCGATGGGACAAATGGTGTCATCTTCACCTTCATGAGCACATTTCCCTTGTCCATGAGCGGAGTATCACACACCACCGTCTCATACTTTCTGAATGCAAAATCCCTCTTACAGTCGGCAAATGACTTGTTTGCTATCCTGTCGTGTCTGATCTTGGTGAGACTTATATCCCTGATCAGCACCCCATCCTCAAATGGCTTTACCTCTCCGAGGAGTTTGCCATTCTCGTACATCAGATTGTGTCCTGAAAATACCAGATCCGATGTGGACTCATACATTCCAGCCGACACATACACATATCCACACAGACAGTCCGATGACACACTGCCGATCAGCTTGTGCCTGTATGCCGCCTTTCCGATGACCTCATTTGACGCGGAAAGGTTGAGTATCACCTCAGCTCCTGCCATGGCGAGAAGTCTTCCCGGTGAAACCGGAGTCCAGGCATCCTCACATATCTCTATGCCAAGCTTGACCCTCTGGTCTCCGCTGCCCATCTCTATCATCACATTGTTGCCAAACAGCACCTCACTGCCAACAGCCCTGTCCCCGGCTTTCTTTGAACCGGCATTATATTCAAGCTCATCTCCATCATCTTCCGGATCCATGAGATTGACCATCACCGCATCATACTTCCTGGCCGAGAACCATCTCTTCTCATAGAACTCGCCGTAGTTTGGAAGATAAGTCTTCGGCACGATGGCCATGACTCTTCCGCCCTGCAGGAACGCCGCACAGTTGAACAACTCTCCGTCCACCTCAAATGGCAGACCTACCACCAGTGCCGACTGACCAGTACAAGTCGCCATGGCAAGCTGAAGAAGTCCTCTCCTCGCACCATCTATAAGCTTCCTGTTCTCGAACAGATCTGCACAGGTATATCCCGTGATGGACAGCTCCGGCGTCACTATGACATCCGCCGCATCCTTATACTCTTCATATATATCCATTATCTCTCTGACATTTCCGCTGACACTTCCGATGTGAACCTTCGGCGTAACGGCTGCCACACGCAGCATATTCTTCATTGTTACCTCCTTGTAAAATCCCATTTGATTTTGCCTTTTCATAACATTTACACTTTACCACCCAGCGCAATTTATTTCAACGAGGTTCGGAGAAAGCAGTGTTTGATAAGTTGACTTTTTCTGGCTTTTCTGGCTTTCCTGGCTTTCCTGGCTTTTCTGGCTTTTGGTTTTTTTGTTTTTTCTATTCTTTTCTGATTTTTTCTATTTTTTCAGTTCTTTTCTGATTCGAGGATCTTATAAGGCCTGTCCATTGGGCGCTAGATAACCTGACGTTTTTCTATTTTTAAGTGCAATTTTTGTTTTACACCACAAATTTATCGCTTTTTCTCAAAAAAACCTCATGAAGATACAAGGTCCCGAAGTTCTTTATCTTTTTTCCACATTTTCAAATAAAAAGTGCGTAAAATTATCACCAAACAAACTCCAAGTCCAATTTAGTGAAAAACTGCAAATGACCGGTGGGGTCTGCCCCCTTTTCTGTAAAGCTGAACTTCCTAAGGTGCCTGACCCCTTTTCGCATGACACTTTTTATTTCCATAAAAAATAGGGCGGGAGCGGATACAATATGTATCAACTCCTGCCCTATTATCACATAACATCCTTATTCTCAAAATACATCATCCCGCCAGCCAGCGTGATCACCAAAAGGCCTCCGGCAACCGCCAGTCCGCTCTCCGGGCTGATTCCATCCTCCACCACATACGACATCCTCTGCCACATCGTGTAGTTGCCTATAAAATACCATGCCGTATAGTACGCTGAGAGCACATACAGGGCGCACACTCCTGCAAAACTCACAACCGGGTTCACCAGGAATCCTACAAGCACCTGGACGGCACTCACCGCCATGGATATGAGCACCGGAAGTATCACAGAAAGAAGAAGCACATCAAAGCTTCCAAGGCTCACCACTGCCGAAGGATACAGCTCCGCCGCCAGTGACTTAGTCAGATGAAAACTCATATCTGCCCCATAAAACCTGGCCGCCGCACATGCCGCCAGATAGCCTACAGCAAAATACACTGCCACCGACAGCACACAGTAGATGAACTTGCCCATCCACCAGCTCTTCCTGCTCCCTGAGGCGATAAGAAGAACCCTTCCGTTCTCCGTGAAATCATCATATGAATAATACGCCAGCAGATATGCAAGCCCCATCTGGAATGCAAACCAGTATATTGGTATGGAGAAATACTCCTTCGGGTCAAAGTTGAACACCGGGGTTCCCTGCATCACATACATCACATAATCAGCCGCAGTTCCCTCAGTGTACAGGATGTTCAGTTCTGCCATCTGGTTTATCAGATGATGGAGTTCACCCGCTCTTGCGGCTGCAAATATCACAGGTATGACCAGCAGATACCATCTTCGGAGCATACCGCCTCTCATATCCCTTGCGAGAAGTCTGAGTGTCTTCATTCACCTATCACCTCACATCCGGCCACAGTCCCGTCCTTTATCTCATAGATCGTATCACACAGGAACTCAAGCTCCTCCCTGTCATGGCAGGCGATCACTATGATCTTATCCTTATCCCGGAGCTTCATCAGCTCCTCCCTTATCTTTTCAACCGTCTGCTCATCAAGGGCATTTATCGGTTCATC
>CAKQQK010000103.1:0-9641 GCA_934270935.1 uncultured Coprococcus sp.
CAGACGAATCAGCAGAGTTATAACGGCTATGGACAGACAGATCAGCATCAGAATAACGCACACGAAACAGATGAAAATCCGGAAGATAACATAAGCTCGGACAATAGATAACGCACACATTTAATTTTATAATATATAACACCAGGAGGATTATTTACATGAACAATTTGAGAAAGACCAAGATCATATGTACACTTGGACCAGCAACAGATGATGACAATGTGCTCAGACAGCTCATGATAGAGGGGATGGATGTAGCCAGGTTCAATTTTTCTCATGGGGATCATGCCCAGCACAGAAAGAATAAAGACAGAGTAGAGAAACTCAGGGATGAACTGGGGATTCCTGTTGCGACTCTGTTAGATACTAAGGGACCAGAGATCAGAGTCGGCGATTTTAAAGATGGAAAAATAGAACTTGTAGAAGGACAGGCGTTTACCCTGACTACAGAGGATGTCATAGGTGATCAGGCAAAGGTATCCATAACATATAAGAATCTGGTGAATGATGTTAAACCTGGAGATACCATACTGATAGATGATGGCCTTATAAATATGAAGATAGAGAAGGTTACCTCCAAAGAGATTATATGTAAGGTTGAAAATGGTGGTCCGGTGTCAAACCACAAAGGTGTGAATGTGCCAAGAGTCAATCTTACAATGCCGTATATAAGTGATGTTGACAGGGAAGACATAATATTTGGTATAAAGAATGATTTTGATTTTATTGCTGCTTCATTTGTAAGGTCAGCCGATGATATTTTGCAGATCAGAAAGATACTTGATGAATATGAATGTGACAATATCAACATAATTGCAAAGATAGAGAATATGCAGGGCGTTGACAATATTGATGAGATCATCAGGGTTTCGGATGGAATCATGGTAGCCAGAGGTGATATGGGAGTAGAGATTCCGCTTGAGGATGTGCCTATCATCCAGAAGATGATAATTAAGAAAGTATACAATGCAGATAAGCAGGTCATAACAGCTACACAGATGCTTGATTCCATGATGATACATCCAAGACCAACCAGAGCAGAGGCTACAGATGTTGCAAATGCTATATACGACGGAACCAGTGCTATCATGCTCTCGGGTGAGACGGCCGCAGGAAAGTATCCTGTTGAGGCTCTTCATACAATGAAAACAATTGCAGAGAGAGCAGAGCGCGACATTGATTACAATAAGCGTTTCTTCAGCAGAGATGCTGTACAGAATCCTGATATAACAAGCGCTATTTCGCATGCGACATGTACTACGGCTATAGATCTTGCTGCTGCAGCAATCATAACCGTTACAAAGTCCGGCAAGACAGCAAGAATGCTGTCAAAGTACAGACCAAAGTGTCCGATCATAGGATGTACTCCTGTGGAGAAGGTTGCTAGACAGATAAATCTGTCATGGGGAGTTCAGCCGCTTCTCATAGGGGAGGAGAACAATACAGATGATCTCTTTGAACATGCGGTTGATGCTGCCAAGAAACATGGCTATGTCAAGGATGGAGAGGTGACAGTAATAACTGCAGGAGTTCCTCTTGGAGTCACGGGAACGACCAATCTTATAAAAGTGCATGTGGTAGGACACATTCTTGTGAAGGGCTATTCGATTAACGAACGGAGTGCGACTGCTCCGCTCTGTGTGTGTGAGTCAGAGGATGAGCTCATAGAGAATTACAAGGATGGCGATATCATTGTTATCAATGAGACCAGCAACAGGATTATGGATCAGCTCAAGACGGCATCGGCTATAGTCTGTGAGAAGAATGGTGGCAATTCACATGCTGCGATAGTTGGACTCAGCAGAGATATTCCGGTAATACTTGGTGCTCAGAATGCCACCAAGATACTGAAATCGGGTGCTATCGTCACGGTAAATGGCGAAGATGGCGTGGTAATCTCAAACTAGATGTAACAAATAGTTAACAAAAACTAAATAAAAATGTATGAAATAGAACCTCCTGTGTTGACAAATGTAATTATTATTGCTATACTACAATAGATTTGTAACAAAAACGTAATAATTGTTACGCTGAGATCAAGCATAGGAGGTTTTATAATGTCTAAAGCAAAGACTATAAAGAAATCTATAGTTGTCGCTGCAGCAGCCGGAATGGTTATCACAACAGCATTTGGCAGTGTGAGTGCGAGTCAGATATTTGACGATTCAACTGTGGGAATTTCATCTGCGTTTGACAGATATGCGAACACCCTTGCGGTCAATGATAAGAGCGTAAAGAGTGCAGGTGGCACTGCCACTGCGACAGATGCACAGCGCGGAGATGGCACAACTGACAAGAAGACAGATGGCAGCAGTAAGAGCCAGACAGATGCTAAGAAGGATGCAGGGAAGAAAGCTGTAAAGTATCCTGATTTCAAGGACAAGTGTGTTGCAGTAAGTGATGACTATGTCAACATAAGGTCTGGAGAAGGTACAGATACTGATGTGGCAGGTATCATACAGAACAACGGCATAGCTACTGTTGTCAAGAAAGGCAAGGAGTGGACACAGATTACTTCTGGCGACTGTACTGGATACATAAGGAATGATCTTCTCTTATACGGAGATGATGCTGGTGCTTATGCAGAGAGCAACTGTGAGAAGAAAGCAACTGTCACCACAGAGACTCTGAATGTAAGAACCGAGGCAGATGTGAATTCAGACTGTATAACACAGGTTGGATCAGGTGAATCGTTCAGTATTCTTTCGCAGGATGATAAGTGGGTACAGATAGCTCTTGATGATCAGACAAGTGGATATGTGAGTGCTGATTATGTGGAATATACATATGATTTTAATACAGCAAAGACCATGGAGCAGATACAGGCTGAGATTGAAGCAGAGCAGCAGGCAGAAGATGATCAGACCTTAGACGACCAGGATGCTGCTGATGATCAGACTGACTATGACACAGATGACAGTCAGGACGTGGATGACGATCAGGATTCGGAAGATGATCAGAGCACAGATGATAGTCAGGATACAGATGACAGTCAGGATACAGATGACAGTCAGGATGTGGATGACAGCCAGGATAACTCAGATGATCAGGATGTGGATGACAGCCAGGATAGCTCAGATGATCAAGGCACTGATGACGGTCAGGACAGTTCAGATGATCAGGACAGTGGTTCGGGCGATGTTGCTGCGCCGAGTGGACAGACAGGAATTGATCTTGCAAATTATGCAACACAGTTTGTTGGCAACCCGTATGTGTATGGTGGCTCGAGCCTTACAGATGGAGCAGACTGTTCAGGATTTGTTATGGCAGTGTATGCACAGTTTGGATATTCACTTCCACATTCAGCTGGAGCACAGTCGGGATATGGTGTTAGAGTTGATACATCAAGTCTGGAACCTGGAGACATCTTGTTTTATGGAGATAGTTCTATAGAGCACTGCGCTATATATATAGGTGGAGGCATGATAGTTCATGCAAGTACAGAGGAGACAGGAATAAAGATTTCCTCAGCGTTCTACAGAACCCCATATTGCGCTGTCAGAATAATTGGACAGTAGACAGAAGACTTTTGGTAGTGTATAATATCAAGCATATAAAGAGCACACTTGCTTATGTAAGTGCGCTCTTTTTTGTTCAAAATGGCGAAAACTTTGCAGAATGAACAAAAAAAGTCGACAATATGCACATTAAAATGACTCAAATATATTGAAAAAAAGTCGATGTATGATATAATAGATACATCAATTTGGATTTATTCCAAAAAAGAAGGAGTTGGGCATCATGAATTACATAATCAGTGGTAAGAATATTGAAGTCACAGAAGGACTTAGAAGCGCAGTGCAGGATAAGCTGTCCAAGCTTGAGAAGTATTTTGCTGACGACGCATCAGTACAGGTGACATTTAGTGTCGAGAAGGATAGACAGAAGATAGAAGTAACCATCCCTATGAAGGGACATATCATCAGAGCTGAGCAGGTTAGTGATGATATGTATGTTTCAATAGATCTCGTTGTAGAGGTTATAGAGAGACAGGTTACAAGACATCGCAAGAAACTGATCGACAAGGAGCAGAACGCAGCATACCTCAGCAAGGCATTTGTTGATGAGGATGTTGAGGATGATGATGACATCAAGATCGTGAGAACAAAGAAGTTCGCTGTAAAGCCTATGTATCCAGAGGACGCATGTATCCAGATGGATCTTGTTGGCCATAACTTCTATGTTTTCAGAAACGCAGAGACAGATGAGGTCAATGTTGTATACAAGAGAAAGGGCAACACATACGGACTCATCGAGCCAGAGTTCTAACAGATGTACGGCAAAGGCACAGTAAAACTGTGACATATTATATATGAAACTATGAGATATAAGGAGACTTTCCAATATAGAAGGTCTCCTTTTTGCTTGATATAAGTAGAATAAGATGTTAGAATGTACCCTGAATAATGATAGCTAGGAGGCAATAACAACAATGGGTTTGTTTGAAAAGATATTTGGAACACATAGTGAGAAGGAGCTTAAGAAGATAGCTCCTATAGTTGATGCGATAGAGGCACTTGATGACAAGATGCAGGCGCTTTCAGATGAGGAGCTGAAAGCTAAGACACAGGAATTTAAGGATAGGCTTGCTGCTGGTGAGACTCTGGACGACATTCTTGTTGAGGCATTTGCTGTGGTCAGGGAAGCTGCTTATCGTGTGCTCGGAATGAAGCACTACAGAGTGCAGCTTATAGGTGGAATTGTTCTTCATCAGGGACGTATAGCAGAGATGAGAACTGGTGAAGGTAAGACCCTTGTATCGACACTTCCGGCTTATCTCAATGCCCTTGAAGGAAAGGGTGTACATGTAGTCACAGTAAACGACTACCTGGCAAAGCGTGATGCAGAGTGGATGGGTCAGGTTCATGAATTCCTGGGCCTGAAGGTTGGCATCATTCTCAACAGCTCAACAACTGATGAGAGAAGAGAAGCATATAACTGCGATATTACATATGTAACCAACAACGAGCTTGGATTCGATTATCTGAGGGACAACATGGTTATATATAAGGAGAAGCTGGTTCTCCGTGGTCTTCACTACTGCGTAATAGATGAGGTTGACTCGGTTCTCATAGATGAGGCGAGAACTCCTCTTATCATATCAGGCCAGAGTGGCAAATCAACTGAGCTTTACAAGATGTGTGATTATCTTGCAAGACAGATGAAGCGCGGAGAAGGCGATGGTGAGATATCCAAGATGGATATGCTCATGAAGACGGCTATAGAGGAAGATGGAGATTTCCTTGTAAATGAGAAGGACAAGTATGTCATGCTCACAGCGAATGGTGTAAAGATGGTTGAGCAGTTCTTCCATATTGAGAATCTTTCAGATCCTGAGAATATGGAGATACAGCACAATATCATACTTGCGCTCCGCGCACATAATCTTATGTTCAGAGACAGAGATTATGTTGTAAAGGATGATGAGGTTCTTATTGTGGATGAATTCACAGGTCGTATTATGCCTGGAAGAAGATTCTCAGACGGACTCCATCAGGCCATAGAGGCGAAGGAGAATGTAAAGGTTAAGAGAGAGAGTAAGACTCTTGCAACTATCACATTCCAGAATTTCTTCAATATGTTTGACAAGAAGGCAGGTATGACAGGTACAGCCCAGACCGAGGAGGAGGAGTTCAGAGAGATCTACGGAATGGACGTAGTTGTCATTCCGACAAACAGGCCGATACAGAGAATAGATCAGCCTGATTCTATCTTCAAGACAAAGAAAGAAAAGCTGAATGCGATCGTAGAACAGATAAATGTAAGTTATAGAAAAGGACAGCCGGTTCTGGTTGGTACTATCAATATTGATGCATCTGAGGAACTCAGTCATATGCTCACAAAGAGAAAGATTCCTCATAAGGTTTTGAACGCGAAATTCCATGAGCTTGAGGCAGAGATAGTAGCAGATGCCGGACAGAAGAATGCAGTGACCATTGCAACGAATATGGCAGGACGTGGTACTGATATCAAGCTTGGAGAAGGCGTTGCTGAACTTGGCGGACTCAGGATCATAGGAACAGAGAGACATGAGAGCAGGCGAATTGATAATCAGCTTCGTGGACGTTCAGGACGACAGGGAGATCCGGGAGAATCCAAATTCTACCTCTCGCTGGAGGATGATCTGATGAGACTGTTTGGATCAGAGCGTGTTATGAGTGTATATGATGCACTTAAGATTCCTGAGGGCGAGGAGATAGAGCATAAGACCATCTCTAACTTTGTTGAGAAGGCACAGAAGAAGATAGAGGGCAACAACTTTGCAATCAGAAAGAATCTTCTTGAGTATGACAGAGTAAACAATGAACAGAGAGAGATTATATACAAGGAAAGAAGAAGAGTTCTTGACGGCGAGAATATGCATGAGGTTATTCTCAAGATGATAAAGGATGATATCAATTCTGCTGTTGATCTTGTGTGCTCACATGAGACATCACCGGAGGATTGGAATCAGGCAGAGCTTGATGATATGATCAGAAACATCATTCCGTTTGAGAATCCTGTTCGTCTTACTGATGAGGAGATCAATAAGACGGATATAGATGGACTTAAGGAGAGACTGTATAGTGATGCGGTTGAGCTATATGCGGCGAAAGAGGAGGAACTCGGTGATTCTGATCAGATGAGAGAGATCGAGCGTGTTGTGCTTCTCAAGTCTATAGACAGAAAGTGGACAGACCATATAGATGATATGGATAACCTGAGACAGGGAATAGGACTTCGTTCTCTGGGACAGAGAGATCCTGTGGTAGAGTATAAATTTGCTGGATACGATATGTTCAATGACATGACTGCTGCTATCCGTGAGGAGACTGTTAAGGTTCTGTTCAGGATAAAGGTAGAGCAGAAGATTGAGCGTGAAGAGGTAAACAAGGTCACTGGTACAAACAAAGATGACACAGTGGCAAAGGGACCTATAAAGAAGGCGAAGAAGATAGGCAGAAATGATCTGTGCCCGTGTGGAAGCGGCAAGAAATACAAGAATTGCTGCGGACGTGAGGCATAGGACCATATACAGGAGAAGCTGAGTGATAGAGTTAGATGAGTACAGGGCGACGATGACCTCCTACAGGGAACCTTTGGAGGAAGTCAAGTCGTCCCTTGACATTGAAAATAAGACAGATAGAATAGCCAAACTTAATTATGAGATGGAACAGCCTGGGTTCTGGGATGATGTCAATGAATCCCGCGAGGTGTCAAAAGAGCTGAAAGGACTGCAGGATCTTGTTGACAACTATAAGAAGCTGGAAAATGATTATGTGGATATAGATACACTTATTCTGATGGCTGAGGAGGAGAATGATCCAAGCCTGGTTCCTGAGATAGGAGAACAGATAGAGTTATTCACGAAGGAATTTGAAGAGTACAGAATCAATCTGCTGTTCGTTGACGAATTTGATGACTGCAATGCGGTTCTCACACTCCATTCAGGAGAAGGAGGAACGGAGTCTTGTGACTGGGCAAGCATGCTTTACAGGATGTATACCAGATGGGCTGAAAAACATGGCATGAATGTTGAAGTGCTTGATTTCCTTGAAGGCGATGAGGCTGGAATAAAGTCGGTGACAATTCAGATAAATGGACCACACGCATACGGGTATCTCAAATCTGAAAAAGGTGTGCACAGGCTTGTCAGGATATCACCATTCAATTCGGCAGGCAAGCGTATGACTTCGTTTGCATCGTGTGATGTTATTCCGGATATAGAACAGGATCTGGAAGTAGACATACGTGATGAAGATATAAGAATAGATACCTACAGATCAAGTGGTGCTGGTGGACAGCATATCAACAAGACCTCGTCGGCCATTAGAATCACACACTATCCTACAGGCATAGTGGTTCAGTGCCAGAATGAGCGGTCACAGCTCATGAACAAGAATAAGGCTATGCAGATGCTGAAGTCCAAGCTTTATCTTCTGAAGAAACAGGAGAATCTTGAGAAGATATCAGATATCCGCGGTGAGGTGACTGACAATGGATTCGGTAGTCAGATCAGATCATATGTGCTTCAGCCATATACTATGGTCAAGGACAAGAGGACATCCTATGAGAATTCCAATGTGTCAGCGGTCTTGGATGGAGATCTTGATGGATTTATGACAGCATATCTCAAATGGTTAAACAAGGTTGAGGTGTAGCAGCGTATGAGCAACGGACGATAAGAAATTAGTCTTTGACAATGACGCTTTATACTGATAAAGTAATGACGTACTAAATTTGCATGTTATGCAGAAAAAGGAGATAAAAGGAGATAAAAACATGGTGAATATAGCAGTATTAGGTTATGGTACAGTAGGCTCGGGAGTTGTGGAAGTGATTAACACCAACCATGATATTGTTAACAGGAGAGCTGGACAGGAGATAAACGTTAAGAGAGTTCTTGATCTCAGGGAATTTCCTGGGGATCCTGTCGAGAACATTCTCACCCATGATTTTGAAGATATACTTAATGATGATGATATAAGTGTTGTTGTGGAGGTTATGGGAGGCGTTGAGCCTGCATATACATTTGTCAAGAAGTGTCTGCTTGCCGGTAAGAGCGTGGCAACCTCCAACAAGGAACTCGTGGCTGTTCACGGACCAGAGCTTATAAGGATTGCCAGAGAGGGCAATATCAATTTCTTCTTTGAAGCATCAGCAGGTGGCGGAATCCCGGTTATAAGACCGCTCAACACATCCATAACGGCGGATGATGTTACAGAGATCACAGGAATACTCAATGGAACAACCAATTACATCCTTACTAAGATGGACAAGGAGGGCGCAGATTATGCTACAGTCCTGAAACAGGCACAGGAGCTCGGTTATGCAGAACGCAATCCTGAGGCTGATGTTGAGGGCGGCGATGCGTGCAGAAAGATTGCTATACTTACATCTCTTGTATATGGCAAAAATCTGGATTACAACAGAATCCATATGGAGGGAATAACAAAGATTACAACAGATGATTTCAAGTATGCGGATAAGATGGGGTATTCTGTAAAGCTTGTTGGTACAACAAGAAAGACAGACGGAAAGCTTTATTCATACGTTGCTCCTGTCATGCTTCCACATGACAATCCACTGGCAAAGATAGATGATGTATACAACGGTATACTTGTACATGGAAATGCTCTCGATGATGTGATGTTCTATGGCAAGGGTGCCGGAAAACTCCCTACAGCATCGGCTGTTGTGTCGGATGTTGTAGAGGCTGTTAGAAACACAGGAAGACATGTCCCTGTCATCTGGGATGATGAGGCGCTTGAGATGGGTGAATTTAAGGATTCATCAAGCAGATTTTTTGTCAGGACAGATGAGAAGGATGAGACTGCTATCAAGGCAGTATTTGGCGATGTTCAGTATGTCGATTCTGATCTCAATGAAAAGGCGTTTGTTACAGCGGTGATTACAGAGGGAGAATTTGAGGCATGTTGCAATAAGATTGTGGTTAAGAGTGCTCTCAGAGTGCTGGATTAGTACAATATTATTCAAAGGTCTTGCATTCCTTGTAGAATTGAGGTATTTTACAAAAGGCTTATTTTATTTTCATAGGTTTGGACCTTAAACCTCTGAAAAGTTAAATATACAAATTTTCAAATGAGCGATCAGGAGGACAATATGTTAATAGTAAAGAAGTTTGGTGGTACTTCCGTTGG
>CAKQQK010000104.1:0-9468 GCA_934270935.1 uncultured Coprococcus sp.
TATGAAGCCCTCAATGTCTCAGCCATAACCGACAGTAGGTTCCCTCTGGTGGAGGTGACTCTCAGCGGACATGGAGATGTGGATGCGAAGAAGACTACCATCAAGGAGGACGGAGAGGATGTTGAAATCAAGGACATCCGAGATGACAACGGTAAGAAGGTGATCACGTACGTAGCCAACAATATTTCCGCCGGCGGCAAGGCCAGAAATATCCAGGTGACTGTGGACGGAAAAGAGATTAAGGCGGGAAAAGGCGCACAGCTTACATACAATGAGCCACAGCTTCAGACGGCGAATGTGACCATAGAATCCTGTGATGCGTCAAATTATCCTGAGGTCACACTTTATGTCACAGTGGAGAATGCGGATAGTGTAATACAAGGATTGTCATCAGAGAACTTTTACATTAAAGAGAAGATTTCAAATGGCAAGTATATTTATAAGGAAGTCACAGAGTCGGAGATGCTTGACAAGAATGCAGCGCTGAACATCTCGCTCATAGCAGATAAGAGCTCGAGTATATCGTACGACGATATGGACAAGATCAAGAGTGTTCTCAATGATTTTGTCGGAAATCTTCAGTATGATGCAGGAGACCGTGCGGAGCTTCTTGCTATTGATGATATATCCAGACAGATGTGTACATTTACAAATGATTCTCAATTCCTGAAAAATGGAATATCAAGTATGTTTCCCGAGGGCATGACAGATCTCTATGAGGGTATGTACCAGGGTGTTCAGCATGTAATATATCAGGATGGAGCAAAGTGTGTGATCGCTTTCACAGATGGATATAATACAGTGGATTCCGGATATTCTGCACAGTCAGTCATAGGTATAGCAAATATGTACGAGGTTCCTGTGTACGTGATCGGTGTTGGCTATGATGAAGGTTATGATACAACAGAGCTTCAGACAATTGCTGAGAGTACGGGCGGAAGATACTGGAATATAGACGATTTGTACGATCTGA
Organism: uncultured Coprococcus sp.; assembly: GCA_934270935.1. Classification (GTDB taxonomy): domain Bacteria; phylum Bacillota; class Clostridia; order Lachnospirales; family Lachnospiraceae; genus Coprococcus. Next base: position 974 of record CAKQQK010000104.1, read on the forward strand.
ATGAGATATATCAGACCATATATACACAGCAGAAGCAGATGTACAAGATAGTTTATAACTGTGATGAGAGTGTAAAGCAGAGTTCCGAGAGAGATCTGGTTGTCAGCATGGTTGACGATACTTATTGTGCAAATGATCAGGAGAAAGTAACTCCTGTTACCGTGGATAAATCGGGAATCAACAAGACCCACTCAAGCAGATATGAGCTGGTGTTGGCGGACCTCTCATGGGAGGATGCAAATGTTGCGGCGAACATGGCGGGAGGTCACCTTGTCACGATAACAAGCAAGGAAGAGGAAGATACTATCATATCTATGGCAGAGGCTCAAGGGGTTGATTACGTATGGCTTGGAGGATATACCGCTTACGACAGGGGCGGTGATGTGTTTGGTCACTGGGTTACAGGTGAGGATTTCTCTTCGTACCAGCATTGGTGCAAAGACGAGCCTTCCAGAACTGATAAGGATGGCGAGCCTGAGTGGTATGTCATGCTGTGGAATGTGCCTAGTCTTGGAGGCTGGACATGGAATGATCAGAGAAATGATCCTGCATCGGTGCCAGGCCTTGAATATTTCAAGGGCAAGATGGCCTACGTTATAGAGTATGAGGATTAGAAGATGTACAGATAGAGAATGGAGAATTATATGAAGAAAATATTGGTTGTTCTGATGGCTCTTGTATTTGTGGCAGCCGGTGTGTTCGGAATACTTACCCTTGGTGGGAAAGCCGGGGATCCGAAGGAAACGGCCCAGACTACGGAAGCTGTTGATTCATCAAAGCCGGATGGCGTATCAGAATCTGGAGATTCTAAGAATACGGAGGATGCTGATGCTGGGAAAAATGATAATGGCAGCGATAATACACCTGCAGAAGTGACCGGCGGTGAGGATGTGCAGGATCCTGCAGATCAGTCAGGATCCGCAGAAGGCTCTGATATTGTAGAGAAGACGCTGGCAGATATGAGCCTCAGAGATAAGGTATGTCAGATGATGTTCGTGAGACCTGAGAGCATCACGGGAATTGACGTGGTGACTGCTGCAGGAGATACGACAAAATCTGCACTTGAGCAATATCCAGTGGGTGGAATAGTATATTTTGCGCAGAATATGGAGAGCAAAGACCAGGTCAAAGAGATGATAGACAATTCACAGAGCTATAGCAAGGTCGGCCTTTTTATAAGTACAGATGAGGAAGGCGGAATGGTGAACAGGCTCATGAACACTGTGGGAACCACATATATAGATTCCATGTACAATTACAAGGATGAGGGGATACAGAAGGCTCATGACAACGCATATACCATTGCCAGCGACATGGCGGTTCTGGGATTCAACATGGACTTTGCCCCGGTTGCGGATGTGTGGTCAAATCCTGACAACACAGTTATAGGTGAGCGTGCTTACAGCGATGACTACAGCCAGGCAGCAGAACTTGTGGACAGTGCAGTCAAAGGATTTAAGGACGGCGGAGTTATGTGTACCCTGAAGCATTTTCCGGGACATGGAGACACCGCAGAAGATTCCCATTACAGCAGTGCTTACGTGAGAAGAACAAAGGATGAGATCATGGCAGATGAGATGCAGCCATTTACAGCGGGAATAGATGCCGGTGCAGAATTTGTGATGGTTGGTCATCTTATAGTGCCGGATATAGATGAACTTCCGGCTACGCTTTCCTACAAGATAACAACAGAGATGCTGAGAAATGAGATGCATTTTGAAGGAATCGCCATCACAGATTCTCTGGCCATGAGCTCTATAGCGGACAACTACGGAGTGGGAGAGTCTGCTGTCATGTCGATCAAAGCGGGAATAGATATGCTCCTTGATCCAACAGATATAGATACCGCGATCGATGCTGTGGTTCAGGCAGTTGAGAGCGGAGATATCACTGAGGACAGGATAGATGAGAGCGTCAGAAGAATACTGACTCTTAAGGAAAAGCAGGGACTGCTCAGCCAGAGCCGGGAATAAGCACCTTTGTGCGGATGCTCAGGCCTTAAGAGCATAACCATAAGCACAACAAAGTTGACATCAAAGTCAATGGGCGCAAATGCATTTGCAAGGATATATGCAAAGGCCGGCGGCAAGGTGCCGGCAAAACAGCTGACAGAGGCACTGGAGTATTCAGAGTCAGAGCTGAAGCCAATCTATGATATGGTTTTAGAAGAAATGGGATGTGTACAGAGTTAAATATAAGAAACAACAGGTATATAGCTGGGTGTTTACAGAAAAACCGGCAGGGACGATAGAACGAAAAGTCTATCGTTTCTGTCGGTTTTTATTTACGCTAGCAACGAGCCAAAGTCCGTGCTTGCACGAGACCTTGGCGACTGCCGCGATAACTTGAGAAACTCGCGAAGCGTGTTTCTCATAGTTATTTACAAGGGTCCCCCACGCTAGCGGGAAGATTCCTGGTAAAGAATGCAGGCACCATGCGTCAGCGCTTTTTATGCGCTTGTTCCAATTGAAAAAGTTATGCAATGTAATTCTCAAATTATGCAAGATGTGTTTATGAGAAAAAGCTTAAATATTACAATATATTCAGGAATTATATGCAGCTTCGGACCTTTGCAGGGAGGCAGGCTTTGCATGACTGGAGCTCAATTGAAGGAGGTTTGTTTATGAAAAGAAAACTAGGAAAAGTATTGGCAAAAAAGGCGGTGAGTGTAGGTCTGGCACTGGTCATGATATTTACAGGTTCAGCGTTTGTATCGGACACATTTGCCGGAGATGGAGGGAGGACTGGTGTTATAGAGGTTCAGGCTGCCACAGAGAGAATAAAAGTATTTTCGCAGCTTGATAAAAGGTGGTCAAATACACCATATGGTAAATGTAATGGAGTGAGAAAAACGGTAGGTACATCAGGCTGTGGAATATTGTCTTTTGTAAATGCAGTATATTATATGAATGGCAAATTTATAGAGCCTGTTCAGCTGGCAAAGTGGTCTGTTTCAAATGGGTATAGAATAAATAATCAAGGAACATCATATGGATTATACCCGGCGTATGCTAAAGCAAATGGAAAGAAATATGGATTCAAATATGTAAAGTCTGTATATAAATTATCCGATACAAAAAAACATTTGCAAAATGGTGGTACAGCAGTAATAAGTGTTCCTGGACATTTGATGGCTTTAGTCAGTTATAATTCAAAAAATGGCAAATACCTCGTCTTGGATTCATATGCGACAGCAAGTCGTGGAACAAAAGGAAAAGGTTACAGATGGATGACAGCTGGTGAGTTTAAGGGCAGGATGCAGTTTAACAGGGCGATGTTGCTGCAGTCCACGATTGGTGTAAATGATCATTCATCATCTGGAAATAGTAGTAATAATGTGCAGCCGTCAGAAAAAAAGAATAATATGCCGGTAGGCTGTATAGATGTAGCTGCAGGTGGAAAAGGTGAATTTACAGTTTCGGGATGGGCATATGATCCGGATTCGTCTAACAATAGCGTCAGAATTGATATTTATATAGGAAATGACAAGTTTTGTACGTACACAAATAAATCAAGATCTGATGTTGCAAAAGCAATGGGGTGTGGAAACAATCAGGGGTTTGCTGAAACATTTAAAACTCGTCTTACAGGTTCACAGAAATTGGATATATGGGCCATAGACGTTCAGGATGGTTCTAAGAGTACGAAGCTTGGTACAGAATACATAAATATTAAAAATAATAAGGGCTGCATAGGGTATGTTGACCAGATGTTTGCAACTAAAGGGAAAATAACATATAAAGGCTGGACGTTTGATCAAGATGATAGAAATGCAAAGGTGAAGCTTCAGCTTATAATTGGTGGAGAAATACATAATATAAGCACTGGACAGCGCCGTGATGGTGTGGCAAAAGCTAAGAATTGCGGAGCGTTTACAGGATTTTCCGGGACAATAAAAACATCAAAGAGGGGGTGGCAGCTCGTGGAGCTGTATAGTTTTGATACGACAGATCCATCCCTAAAAGAACGATTGTATAGTGATTATATAAATATAACAGGAAGCCCTAAATTTGATTTTACAAGTGTGTATAGTTCAGATAGCAGAACTATTACAGCAAGATGGAAGGCTGATTCTGGTGTTACGGGATATCAGATAAAATATTGTAAGACTCCGGATTTCCCGGATGAAACACTGGTTTCCAAGCGAATAAAAAATAACGGAACAACAAGTGTGAGCATAGGAAACCTGGAGAAAAATCAGTATTACTTCATAAAAATACGAAAGTATATAGATAAGGCTGATGGTACAAGGGAGACATTGCCGTATAGTTCAACATATTGCGTATATGTCAATTGATTACAACAGATTATAAATCTGTGCATCCTAATGTAGTATTCAATACCATTTATCCTTGTTATATATATTACATTGTGGTAAAATTTATATATCTGGGATGCAGAAAAGATGAGATGCGCGTATGTGCATGGAATCACCGGGCAGCTGCCTGGCGATATGTAGACAAAAGGGACTGCTGCCGGCAGTCCCTTTTGTGCTGTACAGGCATCCGAAAAGCAGTATTTCAAATAAAGATTACGAGGTATGAGATGAAGAGAGTTGTTGTAACAGGAATGGGTGCAGTGACACCTATAGGTAACAGTGTAGAAGAATTCTGGGAGAATATAAAGAAGAATACAGTTGGTATCGGAGAGATCACCAAGTTTGATGTAAGTGATTACAAGTGTAAGCTTGCCGCTGAGGTGAAGAATTTTGATCCAAAGCAGTATATGGATCCAAAGGCAGCAAGGCGTATGGAGCCGTTCTGCCAGTATGCTATCGCAGCTACAGGTGAGGCTATAAAGGATGCAGGCCTGGACCTTGAGAAGGAAGACAGAACAAGGATCGGAACCTGTATAGGAAATGGTCTTGGCGGTGTTGCTACCATAGAGAAGGAGCACAAGAAGGTATTGGAGGGCAAGGCAAACAGAGTCAGTGTTATGATGGTGCCTATGATGATCTCCAATATGGCAGCAGGCAATGTAGCTATACAGTTTGGCCTTGAAGGAAAGTGTACAGATATTGTCACAGCATGTGCGACAGGTACCAACTCCATAGGAGAGGCTTACAGATATATACAGGCAGGAGAGGCTGATGTCATGGTTGCAGGTGGTGCTGAGTCACCTATCTGTGAGACGAATGTATCAGGATTTATCTCCATGACAGCACTTTCAAGTGCAGAGGATCCTATGAGAGCATCTATTCCATTTGACAAGGACAGATGTGGATTTGTCATAGCAGAGGGTGCAGGAGTAGTTGTACTTGAGTCACTTGAGCATGCCAAGGCGAGGGGGGCACAGATACTGGCTGAGGTAGTTGGATATGGTTCTACATGTGATGCATATCACATCACATCCCCTAAGGAGGATGGAAGTGGTGCAGGACGTGCCATGAAGCTTGCCATAGAGGAGGCAGGTATTGCTCCTGCTGATGTTGATTACATCAATGCACATGGAACAAGCACACATCACAATGATCTCTTTGAGACAAGAGCCATCAAGTACGCCATGGGAGATGCTGCATACAATGTGAACATCAATTCCACAAAGTCCATGATAGGACATCTGTTTGGAGCTGCCGGTGCAGTAGAGTTTATCACATGCGTGAAGTCTATAGAGGATTCATACATCCATCCAACGGTTGGTCTTCGCGAGACAGAGGGTGAGATGGATCTCAACTATACAATGGGCGAGGGTGTACATAAGGATATTACATATGCGCTCAGCAACTCTCTGGGATTCGGCGGACACAATGCAAGTATACTTGTGAAGAAGTTCGAGGAATAAAACATACAAGAATTACCGGTTGTTACATACAATAAGAAGACGTCACTTTGGGTGTACAGAAGGTCGGTAAAATAGTATAATATACATGCTATATAAAAGATTGGACGGACAACAAAAGGAGGGTTATGGTTATGTACGAGAACAAGGATATGCTCAGCTGGCTTGGATATTTTGCAGATATGATGAAGGTGAGTCCAGAGAAGATAAAGATGCTGAATATATGCGGAAAACAGAAGAATGTAGTGCCAACGATAGATACACACAAGAGAGTCCTTATATTTGCCGATCAGAGTCACGAAGATTTGTTATACACGCTGTGGGAGAAGGGCTTTGGCGAATATGATATGTGGTATGCAGAGGGCGTGGAGCCCGGCGGAGAGGTTCACCATGATAAGCTTGAGAGGGTACTGAACAGGAAGATTACGGAACCTACGGTTATATTTATCATGAATGAGAAGACAAGGGAATCCGTCAGATACGGAATTGCAAATGATTTCTTTTCCGCAGGAACAGTTCAATATGTTGGCAAGGAGATAAGGGCGGTCATCATGAGTCTGCTGGACGTGGATACACATGACACCATTCTGGCGCTTCAGGCTGAGAGCATAGTCATAGAAGCTGCGATTGTGGCAAGTGAGGGCAACATCATAGCTGTTGAGCCTGACGCGGGTTCGAGGAGATCCATGGAAGAGAATGTTGACAAGTTCGGAGTACATAACGTTCAGATAATCCCTGACATGAGTGAGGAAACTCTGGCAGCCATACCTGTTCCGAGGCTGGCATTCATAGTTGCAAACCATTATCTGGAGTCAGATATGGAGAGACTGCTTAAGATCAATCCGGACATGCAGTTTGTCATATACACGCTTGACCTTGGAATACTTGCGCAGACAAAGCTTATATTTGACAAGCTTGGAATCAAGAATATGGAAGCAATACAGATATCTGTATCCAAGACAAACAAGGACAACATGTTTGTTACTCAGCCGTCTCCATGGCTTATCACCGGTGGGGCGGAGTAAACTGTCAGTATAATTTATATGATGAGAAAACCGCCTTTATGTAATAGGCGGTTTTCTTGTGTCTTCAAGACGAATGATTCCGAGGATTGTTCCCAGACAAATGATATCACCTGTGAGATAAAGAGATCTGTCACATCTGCTGACAGCTTCAAGGTAAGGTGAGCCATCCTTTTCCGTGTATCTGCGGATCATCTCGACTCCATCTTTGTTGAGGAATATAGATATATCTCCAAATCTTGGGAAACCCTTTTCTACAGCTAGCATATCTCCCTGCATATATATAGGGTGCAGCATGTTGGTTGTGAGCTTGATGCAATAGTCTGCCGAAGGGAAATAGTCAACCGGAATATCAACAAATTCTGTCGCATGAGTTGAATAGTCGGTGTTTGATGCAAGTGTGTGTGTAGATGCGATGCAGGGAAGTTTTCTGGTTGCTTTAGTTTCTGTGCCTGATGGTGTAATGCTTTTCTGCATATGATCTTCAGAATCAGCCATCAACATGACCATGCTCTTGCCGTGGTGATTAAGAGTCCTGAATTTCCTGAGCAGATATAGCTCTTCATTGGTCAGGCTCTGCCGGTGAAGGAAACCATCCATGGTACAGCCAAGGGCATCCGCTATGGATATCATGAGAAGAATCCCCGGACTTTTGGTCTTCCCGCTTCTTATGGCTTTTATGGTGTCCTCAGAGATTCCTGTTATATCCGCAAGCTGGGATATAGTGACGCCTCTCTCAGCCATGCTTTCTTTCAGGCGTTCGCCTATGTCGTAGTATTGTTTCATATATAATTCTCCGTTACCATATGTGAAAGTGTTAGTGGATTACTGCATGTTATGTGTTTGCTTTCTATTATAAACGATTTTTTAGAAATGTCTATATGTAAAGTGTATTATGTTACACTTTTACAAAAAAATAGTGCGCAAGTAAGTGTACAAACTACGCTTCCATTTATGTGAAATAATGATATAATAGATCTATCTGTTACATCGAGAAATGACAAGGGGGTCATTTTCTACAACGATCTGTCACAATGGGGGTGACGGATTTCGGCAGAGGGAACAAGGCTATCACGTATCGAGCGTTGGGCGTCGAGTACGAGATAGCTTTTTTTCGTGGTGGACGGACGGCTGACGGACGGGACGGCTGCGGATGCTTCCGGGGCCGGGTATATCATCTGCTATATATGTGGTATCACGCTCTACTTCCCTCACTTCGCTGCTTCTATCTGCATTCGGTGTCGACCGCGATAAGGGCGCTGCGGTCTCTGCCTCAGCAAGAAGCACCGAAGTTCGGTCGCATTCGCTACCGCTACCACATATATAGCAGATGATATACAGCCCCGGAAGCATCCGCAGCCTGATCTTGGCGAAATCATATAGAGAAGTGTCATGCTCTATGTCTTTTGTTTCACTGTCTCCATTTGCATTCGGTGCCGACTGCGATAAGGGCGCCCTCGGTCTCTGCCTTAGCAAGAGAGACAGCGAACCTCAGTTGTATTCGTTACCGATATCACATATTAATAAATCGTCAGAATTGGCTGTATGTGTTGATATTTGTTGATTATAAACTAATTGTTAAAAATATAAAGAAATTATAAACTAGCGATACTCCCTTGTTTTATGCGGGTTTCTTTGAAAAACTGTGACAAAAATTCGTTTTTGTTGCGAAAAACAATACAAATATAAAAAATG
>CAKQQK010000105.1:0-9244 GCA_934270935.1 uncultured Coprococcus sp.
GCACCTTTTAAGCTGTCCTGCTCCATAGTTCTGCCCCGTAAATGTCGTACACGCCTGGCTGAATGAGTTGAATACATCATATGCAAATATCTCTATGTTGAACGCCGCGCTCGATGCCGCGATTACAACTGTTCCCAGACTGTTGATCGCCGACTGTATGACTATATTTGCAATGGCAAATACCGCGCTCTGGATTCCCGCCGGAAGTCCTATCCGAATTATATCAAGGAATGTCTTTCCGTCAAATCTCAGCTCATGCCGTCTCACACGTATGACGCTGTCCGTGCGCACCAGCTTTATGAAAAGAATGACCGAGCTGACTGCATTTGCTGCAACTGTTGCTATAGCGACACCATTTACCGTCATCTTGAGCACTATGACAAAGAACAGGTTGAGGAGCACATTCAGCACTCCCGATATGGCAAGCGCCACAAGAGGGATCTTCGTCTCTCCTATGCTCCTGAATATCGCCGCCTCGAAATTGTACAGAAGTATCACCGGCATTCCGAGAAGATATATCCTTATGTACATAAGCGCATATGGGTATACGTCATCAGGAACTTTGAGCACTGACAGGAGATTTCCTATGAACAACTCACCTATCAGCATCACCAGGAGTCCGCCGACCACCGATACTATGATCGATGTGTGTACCGCCTTATGTATGCACTTCTCGTCATTTCTGCCTATTGCATTTGCGATAACCACATTTGCGCCAAGAGCGATTCCTATGAACAGATTGAGCAGCAGGCCGACTATGGGACTGTTGGCCCCAACTGCCGCCACCGAGACAGTCTTTGCATCGCCTGTAAAGTTTCCCACTATCGCTATGTCAGAGGCGTTAAAAAGCTGCTCGAGTATACCCGTGGCGGCAACCGGCAGCGCATATTGTATGATCTTATTCCACAGAGAGCCATTCAGCATATCCATCTTAGCTGCCCTGGTGTTTGATTTCTGCATTGCAATTCATCCTTTCTTTTATCCTCAGTAATTATATAGACCGTTCCATTCTATAACAAATACATATAAACTATGATTTATCATAGTTTACAGGAATGATTGTGTTTAATATAATATATAACAGCATCAGTAATAATCCGGCTGATATACGGCTTAGAAGGCATTATTACCATCAAATATAAAGGAGTACACTCATGGATATCAGAGTTTTAAAATATTTCCTGGCTGTTGCCAGAGAAGAAAATATAACAAGAGCGGCTGAGAGTCTGCATATAGCACAGCCATCCCTATCCAAACAGATAATGGAGCTTGAAGAGGAGCTCGGCAAACAACTGCTCATACGCGGCAAGCGCAAGATAACCCTGACGGAAGAAGGTATTCTTCTCAGAAAACGAGCTGAGGACATAGTTGCCCTGGTTGAAAAAACTGAACAGGAGATCTCATCCTACTTTGCAAATGTATCAGGCGAGATATCCATCGGCGGCAGCATTCCCCACACTCTCATGACGGCAGCCTCATCCATACGCGAAAACTATCCAGAAGTCTCTTTCCAGTTCTACAGCGGAGATGCCATCGATGTGACTGAACGCCTTGACCACGGCAACATTGACTTCGCCGTGCTTTTGCAGCCGATCGACAATACTAAATACGAGTATATTGCCCTGCCAGACCATTCGATCTGGGGTGTTCTGATGAAAAGTGAATCTCCATTTGCCAAGCTGGATGTGATACGGCCTGACAATCTGCTGCAGATGCCGTTGATTCTCCACAGACGCGCAGGCTTACAGCAGGATATTGCCGACTGGGCCAGGACGGATATAGAGAACCTTCACATAACCGCAACATATAATATCGTACACGGAAGTCCTGCGACATTTGTCCAGAACGATATCGGCTACTTCCTTACCACGCAGGATCAGTTGTCACCTGAACCATATAACGGAGTCACTTTCCGCCCATTAGAGCCAAAGCTTGAAGTGAAATATAACCTTGTATGGAAAAGGCGCAACGTTTTCAGTCGCGCCGCAAGCCTTTTACTTGAAAATGTACGACAGTCAATTATGGTCTGAGCGGTCCATAGAAATAGCTTGATGTTGCTCGATGATCCTTCCATTTACATAATTCTCACCCTTACGGGAGTAATAAATAATAAGATTCTTAAGTCAGAAGAAAACTGATGAAACTACTACATATATTCATTTATTTCTTGATCTCATCTATGAACAGCTTTACAGCCCTCGAGTACGGTATATTACGTCTCCACGAAATAATGGTATTAGACTTGATCTCAGGATAAAGCGGGCGCTGAACTATCAGATCACTCCGCCAGTATTTTGCCGCTCCCTCGATCGACACTGGATAGCCGATTTCCTGCATCGCCAGCACCCCGGCATTTGTTCCTAGATTGCTTGTAAATGCGATATCAAGCCGTTCAAATTCCCTGCCAAACCAGTTAGCAAGCTCATTCTGCACGCTGTAACGCTCCGGAAGTATGAGCGGAAGCTCCAGAAGATCTTCCTTCGTGATATACTCTTTTGCCGCTAGTGGATCATCCGGTCTCATACCAACCACCCATTTGTCGCTGTCCTGTATCCTGATATAATCAAGGTCCTCCGTAGCCACTGGCTCCATGAAAAGGCCTACCTCCACAAGTCCTTTATTCATCATCTCCATGACCTGATCCGCCGTTCCCGTATGTATCCTAAACTGCACCATCGGATATTTTTCCCTATACCTCTCTATGACCTTTGCCAAATTCTCCACTGCCGCAAATTCTCCGCAGCCCACAGTTATTATTCCATGCGCTTCGTCCTTGTCTCCCCTGAATTCATCCATGATCTTATCTCCAAGGTCGATCATCTCAAGTGCTCGCCTCTTGAGCAGCAATCCATCATCCGTAAGTGTGATGCTGCCACCGCCCCTGCAGAAAAGCGGAGTTCCAAGCTCCTCCTCAAGCGCCGCAAGCTGCCTTGAAAGCGTCGGCTGTGTTATGTGAAGCTGCTCCGCCGCCTTAGTGAAGCTCTGCTCCTTCGCCACCATAAGAAAATATCTCAAAACCCTAAGTTCCATATTCTATTCCTTTCATCTGCAAATCAATATCACTCAAATCCATATTTTACAGTACTAACCGTTACATATTTATTCTACCTGTTCTCTTGTCTCAACTAACCGGCTCCATGCTAATATTTACGCTAATCATCCACACATGTTTTGCACTAATATTACACCTTTATTTTGCCGGGTACCTCATATCTATCAGCTTATTTCTATCTATCCCGCTTCTCACCGCCAGATAAAACGTTACATCCGCCTCCGCATCAGTGAGCGGTATATTGACTCTGTTGCCATATCTGTCCATGCTCTGTCTGAAATAATCCGTTGTGAAGCACGGCAGTGACGATGACCTTGCCAGCTCGTCAAATGTATACTCATCCGTCTGCACCAGAAATTTGGACGCCGGCATCTTCTGTCTGCACATCGTATCCCAGAATCCAAGCTCTGATCTCAGCAGAAAGTTAAATCCATTTATATCCGCAAATGTCAACGTCTCGCTCTCCGCAAGTCTGTGATCCGGCGGGACACAGACGAAAAGCTTCTCATTCATAAAACCTATAAAATCAGATTTTTTAATATCTTTTTTTACCTCAGTACTATCTTCATCAAATCTAGAAATCTGTTTACCATTAGATTTATTAATCTGTTCACTCCTATATTCACCATCTATTTTTTCAGTAATCTTGTCTGCATCATAAGGAAGAATAGCAATATCGCATTCCCCATTTCTCCAGGCGCTCTCCACTTCCGCATTCTGGCAAATGGCCGACTCCACCATCATGCCTGGATATGCCGCCGACAGTTTACGAAGGATCTCCCAGAGTGGCGCCGGTGCACAGGATCTGACAACTATAGTCCTCTGCCTCTGGTCAAATGCCCGTACATTTACAGCCATCTGCTCCGCTTCATTTATGAGTCTTCTACCGTATTCCACCGCCAACTTTCCAGTATCATTTAACTCAATATGGTTCTTCCCACGTACAAATAAAGTCACCCCGAAACTCTCCTCAAGATGCTTCATTGACCTGGTGATCGATGGATTCGATATATTAAACTCCTCCGCAACCTTTGCAAGAGTACCCATATCAGCAAATGCTATGAGCTGTTTTAGTTCGTATAAATCTATCATCTTTATACCTCATCATTTACATTTACATTCACATTTCATATTATGAAACGTATATTTCAATATCTATAGTGTACTTACAAATAAATTTGTTGTAAAGTCTGAATTGTAATAGAGATTTGTATTTTTTATATTTCAATAATTTGGAGGTAGAATCATGGAATATGTTACACTTAACAATGGAATCAAGATGCCTAAGCTCGGATACGGAGTATACCAGACTCCACCGGAGGATACAAAGCGCTGCGTGCTGGATGCCATAGAAGTAGGTTACAGAAGCATCGACACGGCCCAGGCATATTATAACGAGGAAGGCGTTGGAGCTGCACTTGCCGAATGCGGACTTCCACGTGAAGAGTTCTTCCTCACAACAAAGGTATGGATCACAAATGCTGGATACGAGAAGGCAAAGGCTTCCATCATCGAGTCAATGAAGAAGCTTCATACTGACTACCTGGATCTCCTGCTCATCCACCAGCCATTTGGCGATTATTACGGAACATACCGCGCTATGGAGGAGCTTTACAATGAGGGCAAACTTCGCGCCATAGGTGTATCCAACTTCGGGCCTGACCGTTACCTTGACATCGAGCATTTCTCCACAGTAAAGCCAGCGGTCAATCAGATAGAGACACACGTGTTCCAGCAGCAGAAAACAGCAAAGAAATATCTGCAGAAGTATGGCTGCCAGATTGAATCCTGGGGCCCATTTGCCGAGGGACGCAACGACTTCTTCACCAATCCAGTCCTCACTGACATCGGTGCAAAATACGGCAAATCAGCAGCACAGGCTGCTCTCAGATTCCTGATGCAGAGCGATGTTGTTGTGATCCCTAAGTCAGTTCACAAGGATCGTATGCAGCAGAACTTTGATATATTTGACTTCACTCTGGCTCCAGAGGACATGGCTGCAATTGAGGCACTGGACAGCGGCGAAAGCCTCTTCTTCTCACACTATGCACCTGAGACAGTTGAGTGGTTTATGTCTATAGTATAAATATCTAAATCTCAGCACTTAAATTAAATAAGAGGAGCGGTATTTTCCGTTCCTCTTATTTTTATAATCTAATAGATTAACTGTTATTATTTTTCTCTTTTGTTGCTTTTCTTTCTGACATTGCTCCTTGTTTTTGTGCATCGCACGAATTTTGGTAATGTTGTTTTACTACTAAATTATTTTTACTTCAATAGACATTACTATTTTTTGTGTATTTGCACTTCTTTATGTATCAATTATCATCATAAAAAAACACTACGGTATCATTTATTAACACCGTAGCGTACTAAAGAACAATCTATACTTTAATCTATATCCCAACTTAAAACACAGACGCATTCCTACCAAAACAACCCAAAAACTCGCTTAGTTAGTGGTTCTCCTGTTAAGTAAGCAAACTATCAGTGAAAAGCAAAAAGTCCCAGTTTTTCCTTGTTTTTTTCAAACCTTTTAATCAGTTCTTTTCCCATTACTATAATTTCGTTTCGCCAGGGATGACCGAAGATTCCACAATTCCATGTGCTATCAATGAAAAAATAATAATCTCCATCCGGATAATATGTTGGAAAATACACTTGACATTGTCTATCAGGATCATAATAGTTATAATTCATTGAAATATCTTCCATTGGTGAGAATTCAAAACAATCATGATTCCAGTCTAAGGCATACATTTTTTCCAGTCCTAGTTCCTTCAAAATAGAATTGATTATTTTCTCTTGTTCTTCGCTCCAGGGAGTCGCTTTATGATACTTTTTTGTATCGCCTGGTATTATAATCCATTCGCCAGTGATGTCTGTTCCGGGCTTAAACTTAAATTCATTATTTAATTTTTCCCATAAAATGATTGCTTCATCTTTAGATATAACTCTCAATATACATTCCCCTTCACACAGAAAATAAAAATTTACCGTGGAGCAATACTACACCCACTTTGTTATTTATCATAGCATAACGCTATGACAAACTGATCATCCATTTGCGCTTTTTTAAAATAGCCAGCGATACGGCTAATCTGAATATTTCTTCCGTAGTGAGCAATGTGTACACACCTATAATTCCCCATTTAAATACATATGCTGCGAGCAGACACAGTGGAATTCCGATACACCATGTGCCAACAACATCAATGATCATGATGATTTTTGTGTTGCCGCCACTTCTTATGATTCCTCCTCCAAGTATCATATTTTCCACCTTGACCGGTGCATACAAGGCAAATACAATAAGCAGAATTTGTCCTATCTTCTTTACGTCATGATCCACCCTATACAAACCGGTGTAAGCTCCTGTCAGCAGAATGAGCAATACCGATATGATCACTGCTCCAATCAAGCCTGCACACATAATCTTCTCAGACTCTGTATATGCCTTGTCATACTCTTTCTTGCCGAGTCTCTTACCAACAATTACCCCGGCTGCTGCAGACAAGCCGCTTAACGCGCCCACAATAAGCCCCTGCACTGGACAGGTAAGTGTATATGCTGTCAGGTTCGACGTGCCAAGATGACCATACACAGCAGACTCAACATTCTGTCCAAGGCTCCACAGAAATTCGCTGACCAAAATAGGCATGATCATTATAAGATAATCCCTGATAGTAATTTTTCTAAAATGTAAAGACAGCATCGGTGTATCTCCATCTTTTCTGATACATATGACAAAACATATCAAAATAAACGTCATATTAAACAACTGTGAAATAAGAGTCGCTATCGCTGCTCCCTTTACCCCCATACGTGGAAATCCCCATTTCCCAAATATCAATAAATAGTTCAGCCCTGTGTTTACAACAACCGCACCAAAGCTTGCAAAAAATGGTATTGATGCATGATCTTTACAGCGCAGCCAGACAGATATAATACTACTGACTGCCATAGGTATATAAGATAACGCTATGATTCTGAAATATACTCTACCTGCGCTTATAATATCCATATCCTTTGTATAAAGTCCAAGAATCTCCGCCGAAAAAATGCAGGCTGCAATCATAAATATTGCAGATACTATGATTCCACTAATAAGGCTCACATCCAATCCGCACCAGGCTTCCTCCGTGTCTCCTGCCCCAATGAACTGTGCTATCAGAATTCCCGCAACAGTACTCACAGCACCAATCACCACAGAGAAAATCAAAGAGAAGTTACCACATAATCCAACCGCCGATATATTCGTCTCCCCCAGCTGGCCTATCATGACCTGGTCAACAATTGAAAATGATGCCTGCAGCATACTTTGTAATGTAACAGGAATCGCTATTTTACATAAAGATCTCATGAATTTTGACATGCCAACATCTCCGTACTTTCTCTTTTGATCAATCCAACAGGCAACACGATCTCCGTCTCACAATCCACACCATCGCGCATTGCCTCAATGCATTCTATAGCAGTCTTTGCCCTGAGGGATGCATCCTGATGAATCGTTGTAAGTGCAGGATTGCTTTCTCTGCTTGCCATATTGTCATCAAATCCAATGATCTGGATATCCTTTGGAATTTTTATGTTCTTTCCCTGTAAGAACCGCATGAACTCAAGTGCATAAAAATCTGACACTGCAAAAACAGCCGTAACCTCGCTCTCTAATAGCTCTTGCAATTTGTCCTGATAAAAGCGTGTTCTCTCTTTTTCCGTCTTTGGAATCTCCCATATCATAGTAACACCCGGCTCAAAGGCTGCGCAAAACCCTTCTATTCGCTCTTTATCCATGCATATAAAATTATCTGCTATACATAATGCTTTTTTATGTCCAAGCTCCCTGAAATATTGTCCAGCTTGATAACCACCATCGTAGTGATCGATCACAAGATTAACAACCTTGGAGCATTGCTCGAAATAGCCATCATACACAACAAAAGATATCCGCATCTGGTTTCGAAGTTTCTCATAATCTGTTTCGCAAAATCCCATCAAGATCAGGCCATCCATATTCCACATGGATGCAAACACCGGTATATCACTGATATCAGCTGTTGTTTTTATCATTAGAAAATATCCTTTTTCATTTACCTCGTGAGAAAGTGCATTCAATGATGCCATCACGAAACCATCTTCTAAAACCCTCCCCTCATACTTCACATGGTCATTCACCACCACTCCGATGATTCTTGAGTTGTTTCTCGCAAGCAGAATGCCTGCCATATTCGGGATATATCCTGTCCTTTCAAGCTCCTGCTGAACACGTTTTACTGTTTCATCTGAAATCTTTTCTGTATTTCCATGAATCACTTTTGAGACAGTTGCAGTACTAAGTCCTAGTGCATCTGCGACATCCACAATCCTAACTCTGTTATGTATCATATCCATACCCTCTTTACCAGAATTTCTAATTACATGGTACAATCAAAATCTGACTTTTACAAAGGTTAAACGCATAACCCATAACAAAATCCTTATTATGTTTTTGTCGTATTTTACTAAAATCTGGCATTCTAACCTCTATTTTCTACGAGAATATCCATTCCCAGTAAATTGATAATTGTAATTGCCTTTCCGATTTCTGCTGTAGCCTTACCTCTTTCCAAATCCGAAATAAAACTTACACTAAATCCTGTAAATTCTGATATATAAGCCTGAGTATATTTCAGTTCTTTTCTTCTTATTCTGATTGCCTCACCCAAAGATTTTGAATCCGTTATTTTCATACATAGTTCCTTTCTATATCAAACATTCATATGTAATTTAATTGTCAATATAAGGTCGTACGGCTAAATTATATATCTACGCTTTACAAATAAGCCGTACGGCTAATTTTGTAAAGTCCTGATTATACAATAAGCCGTACGGCTAAGTCAACTTTTCTTATATAAATAAAAAACGCCAGAAGCCTTGTAAATTCAAGGTTTCTGGCGCCTATCAAGCAGGGGATGAGGGAATCGAACCCCCACCAAAAGTTTTGGAGACTCCTATCATACCATTTGACCAATCCCCTATATACAGAAAAAATTTAACACCTGTTGCAGCGTTAAATTTTCTCGGTACCTTATTTTGTACCTTCAGAATTTCACACAGAAAGTGTCTTCCATCTATCGTCCATTTCCAAGTAAACTTTTTTCTTTCGCTTTTTGCGTATCTCCAAAGCTTATCTCTTAGAAACCTCTAAGGATA
>CAKQQK010000106.1:0-9215 GCA_934270935.1 uncultured Coprococcus sp.
GTGGATAGAGGGACTCGAACCCTCGGCCTCCAGAGCCACAATCTGGCGCGCTAGCCAACTGCGCCATACCCACCATAGGCTTATAAAATAAAACATTTTATAAAAATATATCTTAGCATGCTGTAATAGTAGCTAAGATACGAAAATGTGCCCGAAGGGATTCGAACCCCCGACCCACGGCTTAGAAGGCCGTTGCTCTATCCAGCTGAGCTACGGACACATAATATCTTGCATACATAATATGTATTTGCAAAATAAAGAGCGGGTGATGGGAATCGAACCCACGTATCTAGCTTGGAAGGCTAGTGTTCTACCATTGAACTACACCCGCATAATGCTTAACAGTGTTTTGGTTTTAAAGTCGGGGTGACAGGATTCGAACCTGCGACCTCTTGATCCCAAATCAAGCGCTCTAGCCAAGCTGAGCCACACCCCGTTAGTCCTTTGCGACCAACGCAAAACCTATTATATACAAGTCGGTATCATTTGTCAACAACTTTTTTTATTTTTTTAAAAGGCTGTTTGTTTGAAATGATGTATTGCTTTTGCACTACTGTGCTCTCTCAAACCGACTTTTGCATTATATAAACTATGTAGACAAAAGTCAAGGGGTATTTTGAAAAAAATTAAAAAACTGCGGAGAGTGTGTGTTGATTACCTGGAGCAAGTGTATTAACATATACTGCATAAAAACAATAAGAGAGGTTTACAGTGACTTATGGACAATTTTATTTTTAGTATAAACGCAACAATACCGATATTTCTTGTTATACTTCTGGGGTGGTTTCTCATGAAGATACATCTTATATCTGAAGAGTTTGCGAATGTAGCAAATAAGTATGTGTTTAAGGTTGCACTTCCGGTGCTTCTTTTCCGGGATATAGCGACAACATCTATTTTGGATGATCTCAATGTGAAGTTTGTTTTGTTCTGTTTCTTTGGAACGATCATAATGTTCTGTTTGGTCTGGGTATTTGCACTTGCGTACTGCAGGGACAAAACTATGATTGGCGCGTTTGTTCAGGGTGCAGCAAGGGGAAGTGCGGCGGTGCTTGGAGTAGCATTTGTGGAGAATATTTGTGGTAACTCAGGCATGGCGCCCCTTATGATTGTTGCTGCAGTGCCAATGTACAATGTAATCTCTGTGATAGCGCTTACTTTTGGTGGCAGAGATGAGGTACACGGAACAGAGGGGATAAAAAAGGCATTTGTAAATATTCTGAAGAATCCGATAATTATAGGAATTGTTCTGGGCATACCGTTTTCTGTATTTGACATATCCATACCGGCGATCCCACTCAGGACGATCAATTATGTTGCGCAGACTGCAACACCAATAGCACTCATAGCCATAGGTGCAGGGTTTGATTCCAGGCAGGCTATAACAAGGCTGAAACCGTCGATTGTGGCAACAGCTATAAAGTTGGTAATTCTTCCTGTCGTGTTTCTGCCAATTGCCATCAAGCTTGGTTTTGATCCAAGTGAGATAGTGGCTATTCTGATTATGGTAGGTGCACCGGCTACTGTGTCTGGATACATCATGGCGAAAAATATGAACAATGATTATGTGCTTTCGTCAAATATAATTGTAATATCGACATTATTGTCATCTGTAACATTGACTATGTGGGTGTTTGTGTTAAAATGTCTGGGGGTCATCTGAGTTGTACAGATGTATGATTCAGACCTGTTCCGGATAGTTTGATATGTTGAACCCGAATTTTAGAGAGAAGAGGTATATCAATGGATAATATTGATAGAAAGATACTAAGATGTCTTAAGGACAACGCACGGCTTACTGCGTCGGCCATAAGTGAGGAGATAAATCTGTCTGTTTCTGCGGTGATCGAGAGAATCCGCAAGATGGAAGGGAGCGGTGTCATAAAGGGATATACCATAGAGGTCGATCAAAAGAAGCTTGGAAATGAGATGGTGGCCATCATGGAGGTCAGACTTAAGCATCCCAAATATTATGATGAATTTGCTCAGCTGATACAGACTAATGACAGTATTGTGGCGTGTTTTTATATGACTGGTGATTTTGATTTTATACTAAAAATAGTCACAGATTCATCTGCGGGACTCGATGAGGTTTACAGGTTTGTAAAAGGATATGAGGGGGTTTCGGCTACGGAGACTCATTTTGTATTAAAGACGCTTAAGGATGAAGTGTCAGTTATACCGGAGGTAAAAGATTAATGAATAATATCGTACTTACAGGAATGCCCGGAGCGGGAAAGAGCACTATAGGTGTCCTGCTTGCAAAGGTGCTTGGATACAGCTTTATTGATGCTGATATTCTGATACAGGACAGTCAGGGAATGCTTCTTCGGGAGATCATAGCAAAGTATGGTGACGATGGATTCCTCAAAATAGAAAATGATGTCAATAAGGGTATTACTGATGAGCATGTTGTCATAGCAACAGGCGGAAGCGCAATATATTGCACAGAGGCTATGGAGAAGTATATGGCTGAGGATCTGGTGATATATATAAATCTTCCTTATGAGGAGATCGCAAGACGTCTTGGAAATATAAAGAGAAGGGGCGTTGTTTTAAAAGATGGCCAGACACTGAAGGATCTGTACGATGAAAGAACGGCACTCTATGAGAAATTCTGTCACATCAATATACAGGCAGAAGGCCTTGGCATAGAGGAATTATTGGACAGTGTTGCGGGAATGATAATGGTAAGAAGAGAGCTGTAGATTTTATAGTATGAACGAGGAGAAGACTATATGGAGATATTGAAGATGACAGGGCAGATCCTGTTGCTTGTGCTGGGGTTTGTATTTATGATAAAGGGTGCTGACATCTTTGTGGATGGAGCATCAAAAATTGCTGTGAAATGCAATATTCCAGAGATGATAGTTGGACTGACTATAGTGGCCATGGGTACGAGTGCTCCAGAGGCTGCGGTAAGTATAAAAGCGGCTTTGTCTCCTGAGGGTGCGGGAATAACAGTTGGCAATGTGCTTGGCAGCAACATAATTAACATTCTTGTGATCCTTGGTGTCACAGCGCTGATTGCAGCTTTGCCTATAAAGAAAAATACGCTTAGAATAGATATTCCGTTTGTGATTGTTGCATCGATCATGATTTTGGCTATGGGCTACTTTGACGGGGTGCTGAGCAGACTTGAGGGCGTGGTATTTTATATAGTATTTATTGTATTCCTGGTGTATCTTGTTATCAGTGCAAAAAACGGTAACAGTGAGAGTGATTCAATAGAACTTACTGAGAAGGATAAGACGCCAAGACTCATTTTATTCATAATAGTGGGGCTTGCACTTGTTGTTGTAGGAAGTAATTTTACCGTCAATTCGGCATCATATATAGCTGGTAAACTTGGCATGACTGAGAGGCTTATCGGTCTTACCATAGTTGCATTTGGAACGTCACTTCCAGAACTTGTAACGTCTTGCACAGCGGCAAAGAAAGGCCAGACGGATATAGCTATAGGAAATATAGTTGGAAGCAATATATTCAATATACTTTTTGTAGCGGGAACTACTATGCTCATAACCCCAGTGCAGTTTGAGAAGGGATTCTTTGTGGATGGAATCATGACTATAGTTGCAGCGGTTCTTCTGTGGCTGTTTTGCGTGAGAAAGAAGAAGCTGACAAAGCCGGGAGGCATAGTTATGCTTTTGGTGTATGCAGTATATTTTGCATATATCATGTATAAGAATTATCATATGTAGTGAATATATGGATGATTACTCCTTGAATGCCTGTGATGAATTTACAAAAATTATATGACTTGCATAGATAGCAGGTATGACAGATGATGAATATGATCCCCAGCCGGATGCGGAACAGAACGTATCAGGCTGGGGATTTTTTGCGGTATTTTGTTGACTGGGCGCTGTTTATCATTTATAATCAGATATGCCGGTTTAAACCGCAAAACTTTAAAGTTGATATGCTTTAACGTAATAAAGCGGACGGCGAAAAAAATATTGGGAGGATGCTATGATAATCAAAGTAATTATGCTCGTTGTTTTCTTTGCAGTGATGCTGGGCGTTGGTTTTTGTTCAAGAAAGCATACGAAGGATGTGAATGGATTTGTTCTGGGAGGGAGAAGTGTTGGTCCGTGGCTGACGGCATTTGCTTATGGAACATCTTATTTTTCGGCGGTTATATTCATTGGATATGCCGGACAGTTTGGATGGAAGTATGGAATTGCTTCTACATGGATAGGAATCGGAAACGCAATACTGGGCTCTCTGGTGGCGTGGGTTGTTCTTGGAAGACGTACAAGACTGCTGACACAGGAACTTGATACCAGGACGATGCCTGAATTTTTTGAGAAGAGATATTCAAGTAAATCTTTGAAGCTTTTTTCATCGATAATTATATTTATATTCCTTATTCCATATACAGCATCTTTGTATAACGGTCTGTCGAGACTTTTTGGAATGGCTTTTAATGTTGACTACAAGCTTTGCGTTATCGTCATGGCTGTGCTTACAGGTATATATGTAATTGTTGGTGGTTATATGGCTACAGCTATAAATGATTTTATCCAGGGACTGATAATGCTTGTAGGCATTGTGGCTGTTATATATGCGGTCCTTAATAATTATGGAGGACTCACGGGTGCTCTTGACAGCCTTGCAAGGGTAAATGATCCGGCGGTATCTGACACACCTGGTGTATTTGCTTCGTTCCTTGGACCAGATGTATTCAATCTTGCATGTGTGGTTGTCCTTACTTCACTTGGAACATGGGGACTTCCTCAGATGGTTCAAAAGTTCTATGCTATAAAGGATGAGAAGTCAATAAGAACAGGTACAGTGGTGTCGACTTTTTTTGCAGTTATAGTTGCAGGAGGATGTTATTTTCTTGGTGGTTTTGGAAGACTTACAGGAACCGATGTTGCAGCTGAGGGATATGATGCTATAGTCCCACATCTGCTTGAGAATCTTCCTACAGTGCTTATGGGATTGGTTGTTATACTTGTCCTTTCAGCATCTATGTCAACTTTGTCATCGCTGGTTCTGACATCGAGTTCTACGCTGACTATAGATTTTATAAAGCCAGTGATTGCGCCAAAGATGGATGACAAGAAGCAGATACTTGTCATGAGGGTGCTGTTGGTTATGTTTGTAGCTATTTCTGCGGTAATTGCGGTTGTACAATATTCAAGCAAGATTACATTTATCGCACAGCTCATGGGTGTGTCATGGGGGGCTATAGCCGGTGCGTTCCTTGCTCCGTTCCTGTACGGTTTATATTATAAGAAAACCACAGTTGCAGCGTGCTGGACATGCTTTATCTGGGGTACAGGAATTATGACCCTCAATTTTATAAGCAACACATGGGGACTGTTCAAATTCCCTGCAGTTATGCAGTCACCAATCAACTGTGGTGCGGTAGCTATGGTAGGCGGTCTGATTATAGTACCTGTAGTGAGTCTTTTCACCAGAAAGCCTGATCAGGAGAAGGTCAGCAAGGCATTTGAGTGCTATGAAGAGACTGTCACGGTGGCACACAGAAAAGCACTTGATTAGTTCTGATAAAATGAGCTGACGAACGCTTCCTAAGGGCAATTGGATTGCCTGGTCTTATATATACATATTACACGGCCTTTACACAAAACTTGGTTGAAAGGCCGTGTTTTTTATGTTAATATTATCAAGCGGTAAAAGAATCCGAAACGGTATAACCGCTGCAATCTTTATAGCAGGAGGTGCAGAGATGATCACACTGTACAGAACAGATGACAGAATTTTGAGTGAGATACAGGAATATGGGCCTGGAGCCTGGATCGTCATGACTAAACCTACTATTGAAGAGAGCAAGGGGATAGCTGAGCAGTTCGATATTGATCTGGCGGATGTGAGAGCCGCTCTTGATGATGAGGAGAGCTCCCGTGTGCAGGTTGAAGACAACTATACCATGATAATCGTGGATATCCCATCTATAGAGATAAGAAATGAACGCGAGGCGTACACGACAATACCTCTTGGTATTATATTGGTTGCAGACTGCATCATAACGATATGTGCTGAGGAGACTCCTGTGCTGGAAGCCTTCATGGAGGGTAAGGTGAGAGAGTTCAGCACCAAGAAGAGAATGCGCTTCATGTATCAGATATTGTATAGAAACTGTATGACGTATCAGTATTATCTGCGAGTTATGGACAGACGCAGAACTCTTATAGAGCAGAGGATTCAGGAAGAGACCGAGGATGCGGATTTGATAGATCTTCATGAACTGGAGTCAAACCTTGTATATTTTGCAACATCTATCAGAGCGAATGGCGTTGTTCTTGATAAGCTTACAAGATATGGCAGGATCAAGCAGTATCCAGAAGATAAGGAATTGCTTGATGACGTTCTGGTCGAGAATAAACAGGCTATTGAGATGACCCAGATATATCGAGATATCATCAGCGGTACCAGGGAACTTATGACGACCATCATCAACAACAGATTGAACAATGCCATGAAGTTTCTCGCAGCCATTACAATAGTTATGGCTGTTCCGACGGTTATATCAGGAGTGTATGGCATGAATGTAGGAACAAAGTGGATGCCATTTGCGAATATTCCGTATGGCTTCGAGATAGTATGTGGCATTATACTTGTTATAAGTATAGTGATAGCACTCATATTAAAAAAGAAAAAGATGCTCAAGCAGTGATCAGGGAAACACATTGTACTGAACATGGTGAGTTGGCTGGGCAGATAGATTGTTGTATGACAAAAAGGCACACGATATAAAAATATATCGCATGCCTTTTTTTTAGTTGTTATTTATAGGGATACCATTCACCTCTACCTGGTCAGATATCTGTATGACGATACATTTACGGCCGTCTATCTCCATGGTTTCAACGAGGTCGGTGCGCTCCGGGTTGACCTTTATCACCACATCAGGTGTCTTTACCTCAAATGTTCTGGTATTTGCCACGTTGCTTGCATACATCACAGTGGATTTCTCGCGTGGGACAACTATGGCTGCCTCGTCATCAGGATTTTCTGCCGTCTGCGGGGCGGGCGCTGCTGCGGATGTGACTTTCTCATAGTGGGCGTCAAAATCCTCCATCTTGTCGTCTGACACGCCGCTTTCGGTGAGGAGATTCTTGATCGTGTTTTTGGTAAGTGTAAGTGGTTCCGGGCTGTCCTTTCGCTGCTCGATCATCTCGTTCAGGTTGTCGTGGATGGTTCTGACAAGGTCGTAGCTGCAGTCATCTCCCAGAGTTTCAGCCACAATCTCATGAAATACATCTTTTTGTTCTCCGGCAGTGATTGGCAGACCTGTACCTAGCAGATTGCTAATGAAGCTTTCATGGAGTTCTTCGGGTTTCTTTGTATAGTATAGTACATTATGTATATCTGTGCTTCTGTCGATAAATGCCGGGAAGAGAAAACCTATGTCGGGCATATCCACAACCCAGTCACGTACTCTGTTGTGAAATGTACTCTCCACATCGAAATAGCTGAGACCGGCTTTGGACAGATTCACATGACAGATAGAACACATGATATACTCATATACTTCATCAGATGCATCGTCCATCAATATGCCGTCGGTGGTCTTGCCCGGGATATCGTATGTATCATGGATAAGCATAATAAGGTAATTTCCTGTATAGTCGTAAGTTTCAATAACCTTATCATAGAATTCATTTACGAGGTCATCGTCTTCGAGTTTGCTTTTCCTTAGCCTGCATAGAAACTCCTGGGTTCCACCTTCAAATTCCTGAGAAGTTGGAAATGGCATGGTCACAAGGTTCTTGCCGATGCTTCCTGACAGCGTTTTCTTGAATATCTCAAAATATTTGAAGGTTTCTTCTTCTGGCATGGTAAGGAACTGTTCTTTTATAGTTGCAACCTTGTTGTGGTCGCCGTCTACATAGCATCCGCAGATCTTGCTGATGGAACATACAGACGGAGCAAACTGGTGCCTGATTTCAAGTACATCTTTTTTGGTCATATATATAACTCCATTTCTTTTGAATTTTGCCTGATAAGTATATCACAAAATTGATGTTAATAATATCTTAAAAATCACCTTGTTGTTTCTTAATGGGATAATATGGATAATTGAGAATAGGAGGTGGATGTGGTAAGCTATGTCATGCATGGAGAAATGCAAATAGAGAAAAAGGGTGAGGTTTTGATATGTACAACATATTGGTATGTGATGATGAGAAAGATATTGTGTCAGCGATAGAGATATATCTTAGAACTGCAGGATACAGCGTATATAGAGCATATAATGGAAGAGAAGCCATAGAGTCTGTAAAAAATAATGACATACATCTTGTGATAATGGATGTGATGATGCCTGAGATGGATGGTATCACATCTATGGCACACATAAGAGAGGACAGCAATGTTCCTGTGATAATGCTGACGGCAAAGAGTGAGGATACGGACAAGATACTTGGTCTTGAGGTTGGAGCGGATGATTATGTGACAAAGCCGTTCAATCCGGTTGAACTTCTGGCGAGGGTGAAATCACAGCTCAGAAGATATATGCTGCTTGGCGGCGGTTGTGAGAAAAGTGACAGGCTGGTTATAGGCGGTATAGAACTTGATGATAAATCAAAACAGGTCATGTTGGACGGCATACTTATGAGCCTTACTCCAACAGAATATGATATATTGAAGCTGCTCATGGAAAATCCGGGCAAGGTTTTCTCCACAAAGGAGATATACAGAGCCGTATGGAATGCGGATCCTATGGGAGCTGAAGGATCTGTGGCTGTGCATATAAGACATTTGAGAGAAAAGATAGAGATCAACCCTTCGGACCCAAGATATATAAAGGTTATCTGGGGAAGGGGATATATGGTGGAGGGAAAATAATTGGGAAAAACTATATATAGAATAAGAGGAAATGTATTTTTTAAATTGTTTATATATATACTCGTCACATTGCTGGCTTATTCGGCCATGTGTTTTGGTGGCCTGATGTGGCAGGGATTATATATGGATGTGTCATCAGACTCTGAACAGAATATGATGGTGTATCGTAATCTGGTGGACAACTATGTGACGGGTGTTGAAGAATCATTAATGGACGCCGAACGTACTTATGTTGAAAATGTTGTGTCAGATATGACAAATGTAAGCAGTTATTCCGATTTTCTTATGAAAGATTTCGACGGTGATGGTGTAATTGGAGCTTCTGATGTCGCTGCAAAGATAAAGGAACACGACCTGGCAGAACGTATAACATCACAGCCGGTATATGG
>CAKQQK010000107.1:0-8550 GCA_934270935.1 uncultured Coprococcus sp.
TATGTCCATAACTATACCGCCAGCCTCAGCGTCGCTGTACTCCTGGGTCAGAACTGAATCCAGCACAATATTTCCAGTGTATTTTGTTATACCGGTTCCCCCAGCAGCCATCGCCATGACCCGCTCCTGCTTCTTCAGGTCATGTCGTATGTGCCTGTAATTCCGGCTTTCATCTACGATGCGCATGTACTGCTCATCATCATCGCTGATTGTCTGTTCAAGTTCCTTGTACTGCCTCTCTAGCTGTCTCCGTCTTCTTAAAAGAACCAGTTGTATAGCACTCATCACCAAAAGCAGTAGCAAGGCGGCCGCCGCTATGATCCATATGTTATCTCCACGCATATCCTATTTACCATATGCCTCATGCCAAGACATATGATATCCTCCCATCCCTGTAAAAATAAAGAGACCGGACTTTCAAAGTACGATCTCTTTTTCCTTCTATACGAATTATTATTACAGACTCATTCCGCCATCTACTTTGATGACCTGTCCTGTTATGTATGATGCCTTGTCTGATGCAAGGAACGCCGCTGTCTCAGCGATATCTGAAACCTCACCGAGTCTCTTGACTGTGATATGGTCAAGCATAGCCTCCTTTGCCTTGTCTGACAGAGCATCTGTCATATCTGTCTTGATAAATCCCGGAGCGATTGCATTTGCTGTGATTCCACGGCTTCCGAGCTCCTTGGCGATGGACTTAGTGATACCGATAACTCCGGCCTTGGACGCTGCATAGTTCACCTGACCTGCATTTCCCTCAACGCCAACTACAGATGACATATTGATGATACGTCCATACTTCTGCTTCATCATGGTTCTGTACACATGCTTGATACAGTTGAATGTACCCTTGAGGTTGATATTGATAACATCATCGAAATCAGCCTCCTTCATGCCAAGCACAAGATTGTCTCTTGTGATTCCCGCATTGTTCACGAGAATGTCTATTCTTCCATATGTAGCGACTGCAAACTTCATGAGAGCCTCAGCCTCAGCGAAATCTGCCACATTTGCCTTGAATGCCACAGCCTCTCCGCCTGCTGCCTTGATCTCCTCAACCAGGCTGTTTGCACGCTCCTCTGATCCGTTGAAGTTTACTACTACCTTTGCGCCATATCCGGCAAATGTCTTTGCTATCTCACGTCCGATACCTCTTCCGGCACCTGTTACCACTGCCACCTTGTCCTTAAGCATTCAGTTCCTCCAATTTCGCTAAATCGTCTACAGTTGCAATATTTATACTCTTTACCTCTCTGTTGATCTTCTTCATGAAGCCTGTGAGAGTCTTACCCGGGCCAACCTCGATAAATGTGTCAACGCCGTCAGCTATCATGTTCTCTATTGTCTGCTGCCATCTTACTGATGAGTACACCTGTCTCTTCAGGAGCTCCTTAACCTTTGCTGCGTCTGTGATCTCCTCTGCATCTGCGTTGCAGTAGTAAGGTACAAAATCATCTGCTATTTTGATATCCTGAAGGAAGTCGTAAAGCTTCTCACCTGCAGGCACAAGCATCTGTGAGTGGAATGGACCACTTACGTTAAGTGGGATAACTCTCTTTGCACCGGCCTCAGACAGCGCTGCAGATGCAGCTTTAACCGCCTCCGCCTCACCTGATATAACGATCTGTCCAGGGCAGTTGTAATTGGCTATCTGCACCTTGCCCGGGGTATTCTCGCATATCTCTGCGATCTTATCTGCGTCCATAGCTATAACTGCTGCCATTCCGCCCATTCCAAGAGGTACTTCATTCTGCATAAGTATTCCTCTTCTTCTAACTGTCTTTATACCATCCTCAAGTGTCATAGCACCTGCCGCTACGAGAGCACTGTACTCGCCAAGAGAAAGTCCTGCAAATACATCAGCTTTGAGTCCTGCATTCTTCAGATGCTCATATATAGCAACCTCTGCAGCGACCATGGCAGGCTGTGTATACTCTGTCTTATTGATGTCATCATTCTCCTCGAAGCAAATCTTTTTAAGTTCAATGTCCAGAGCCTCTTCAGCCACGTCAAACACCTTTCTGCTGTCCTCAAAGTTATCATAAAAATCCTTAGCCATGCCCACATACTGAGCACCCTGACCTGGGAATATAACCGCTATCTTACTCATTTCTTCTTTTACCACCTTATGCTATATTTGTGCTGCCACCAGCACCAACTATTATAAAACAGCGCAGAATAAAGCGCAAGTGCAGATATGTCACAATCCCCGATGGGGTCAGACCCCACCGCAGGCAGAGGTGCCTGACCCCAGCTCGGACAAAGGGGTCTGCCCTCGTCTCTGGCAAAGTGCCTGCCCCCGCCTCTGACAAAGTGCCTGACCCCGTCTCTGACAAAGTGCCTGACCCCAGCTCGGACAAAGTGCCTGACCCCATCTCAGGCAAAGGGGCCTGACCCCACCTCGGACAAGGGTGCCTGACCCCGCCGCAGGCCCCGCACCTCGGGCATAAAAAAAAGCACATGCCACAAAGGCATCTGCCATAAAAAATCATTCTTTGAATTCATATATAGCTCTGGATGGTCAGTCAGGACAGTCTGTCCTGGCTGGCTTACCAAAGTTATGTCATGTCCGATACACGACAACTTTGAATAACAAATGTATTCAAATACAGTCCAATCTGTTCAGTTAGCAATATTACTAATAATAATTACTCCTCAACACCCTTGCTCTTAAGGTAGTTAAGTACATCCTCAAATGTAGCAACATCATCAAGCTCCTCAGCAGGGATCTCAACGTCGAACTCATCCTCAAGCTTCATAACAATCTCATAAAGATCAAGTGAATCAACACCAAGATCATCCTTGAAGTTTGTGTCAAGCTTCATCTCGTCCTGTGAAACGCCTAACTGCTCCTCGAATATCGCCTTAACCTTATCAAACATGTTTAAATTCCTCCTAAATTATAGTAAATGTTACCATTATCCTCACGGACGCTTATACTATAACCTAAGGCTACAGTAAAGTCAACACGAAGATATGTATTAAATTCAAGACATTGCAATGCGTTATTTTTCATCAGCATCTGTCTTTATTGAACCTGTCTCATATATAAATTTAACTGTGCTTGTAGTTCCATCCAGCGTTCCTCCAAATGATGTATACTTTGTATCATCTGAGAACAAAGCCTCGATGTAATCTATATCTTCCTGATAATTTCCGGCAAACAACTTGGTAATCTTCTTGATACCATCTTCATTGAACTGCTTCATTCCATCGCTCAGTGTCTTTGATCCAGATACAAGTTCTTCTGCTCCACTATCCAAAGTCTTTGAGCCCTCGTTGAGCTGTGCTGCTCCACTGCTGAGAGTCTTTGCTCCGGCTGCGATCTGGCCTGCACTGCTGTCAAGTGTGCTTGTGGCTGTCTTGAGCTGTCCACTGCCTGTTGCAAGTGTCAGGCTTCCCTGATACAGAGTGTTCATATTTGTGGATATGGTTGCCGCACCATCACTCAAAGTCTTTGACCCTTTCTTAAGCTCGGCTGCTCCCGTTGCAAGTGAGCCAAGGCCTGTTGAAATACTCTTGGTACCAGTGTAGAGCTTTCCAATTCCTGTTGAAAGATCGGATGCTCCTGTTGCTGCTGTGCCAAGGCCTGCAGAGAGTGCTGCTGAACCATCCTTCAGTGCTGCTGCTCCATCCTTCACTGCTGCTGCTCCATCTGTCAAATCCTTGATATCTTTAAGGTTATCTGCCGAATTAAGTTTCGACTTTATGTTGTCTATGGCATCAAGTGCTCCCTGCGCCTGTGCAAGGGCTGTGTACTGTGTCATCATGGTATCGTAACTTCCTGCGCCCTTTGCTGCATCAAGAGCATCTCTTCCCATTGCCAGAGCAGGTGAAAGCTGATCCATAAGGCCCTGTATCTCTGCCGCACTTGATACTCCCGCTTCGCTGTATACAGACTGTGACGCAGTATCAGGAAGCGCTGTCAGAGTTGATATCAGGGCTCCTATACCTGTATTTAAAGAATCCGCTCCTGTTGCAAGATCAGCAGCTCCTGTTGCAAGAGTCTGTGAGCTTGTAGAAAGAGTATTAAGTCCTGTAGAAAGATTCTTTGCCCCCTTTACTGCTCCATCACTCGTCTTTCCATCGCCCTCAAATCCAACAAGCAGTGCGCCTGCACCTGTATTCAGTTTGTCTGCACCACTCTTAAGAGTACCCACACTTGTATCAAGAGTTGATGCCCCTGTTGCAAGAGTAGCCGCTCCATCCTTTAACGCCGCCGATCCTGTCTTTATAGAATTAATACCTTCATCCAGAGTTCCCATAGCACTTGATATCTGGCTTGTTCCTGCTGCGAGCTGACTTGTGTATGTCTCAAGTGAAGCGGCTCCATCTGCAAGAGTTGAAGCTCCTGTCTTTAATGAATAAGTACCGTCCTTCAGAGTCTCAAGACCATTTGTAATCTTGCCCGAGCCTTCCTCGAGCTGGTCTGCTGAGTCACCCAGCTTATCTGCACTGCTTGAAAGCTCACTGATATCCGCTTTGTCCTTAACCTCATCTATAGCATCATCTGCATCTGAGCCAAGAAGATCACTTGCTGCAACCGTCATAGTCATAGCAAGCTCAAAATCAGTAACATCCGCAGATACCTCTACATAATCAGGTACATCTATATTGTCAAGCGCTGTCTGAATCTTGCTGTCATTTATGCCTTCCTCCAGGCACTGCTTGAATCCAGGAACTGCATATCCGACTACAATCTGGTTGCTTCCCTCTGATATGACCTTGCCATTCTCAACCTGAACATTTGAGAATTTGTCAACGGGAAGTATCATTCCTGACAGCATGACAAATGGTGAGATAACCTCATTGTTCTTGCCATTTATACTCATTGTCTGCTTTGTATTGTTTGTATAGTCAAATCTTATTGTCACCTTACCACTCTTGCCGGCAAGCTCTGATGGCTCTATCTCTTCGCCGTCCAGCTTGTATGTGATCTTCACATCCACAGGAAGCTGTTCGTTCGACTTGCCCTGATAGTAGATATCCTTACCCTCTGCATTCCATGTGATAGTGCCATCACCGTTGTCTGTATATCCCTCATAGCCCTTCACATTCTCTATATCAGTGAGATTTGTCTTGTCGTTCAGTCCCGCAGAACCGTCAGCATTCTTAAGCCATGTGCTGACTGTAACATCATTTGCATCACCATTTGCATCTGCGAGTACATACACTGTCTCCTCTTTATCTGCATCTGTTGAATCTGAAGCAGAAACCTGTGATGTAAGTGCATCCTGAAGCGTATCTGCAGCACTCTCGGCTGTTGTCTCTTCCTTATCTGAAGAAGCACTGTCATTTGTTGTATCTCCACAACCTGTTGCCAAACTTGCCATCATAGCGGCCGATAATGCCACGCATATATATTTCTTCCATTTGATCATACTTATTACCTCTTTCTATACTATGTCACCGGCTAAATCCGGTGACGATATGTGATAAGCGGGAATCCTTTATCGGATTCTACGAACTCGTAGTTACATATATCTGTGGCTGCTATGCCTGTGGGGCTGCAGCCTGGTCACTGCCATCCTGGGATGACGGACCATCCATCAAGTTCTTCCTGTACCTGAACATGATGACCTTGTCAAATAGCATCAATGCTGACGGAAGCATCAGTATAACTGAGCACATACTTATGAGCGCTCCACGTGCCATAAGTGTACACAACGCACTGATCATATCTATGTCTGAGTAGAGACCTACTCCAAATGTAGCAGCGAAGAATGAAAGTGCACTGACTACTATGGACTGTACAGACTCCTGACATGCGGTTGCAACAGCATCAAACTTTCTGTATCCGCCAAGTCTGTTTCTCTTATATTTGGTGGTCATCAGTATGGCATAATCAACCGTTGCACCAAGCTGGATAGTACCGATGACTATCGAAGCTATGAATGGTATCTCAGTTCCCGTAAAGCAAGGAATACCCATGTTGATAAATATCGCAAACTCTATGACGGCAACAAGCACTATAGGAAGTGATATTGAGCCAAATACACAGAGGATGATGATAAATATCGCACCTATCGATACCGTGCTGACTGATGCAAAGTCCTTATCTGTTATATTGATAAGATCCTTTGTACAAGGAGCCTCACCGACCAGCATGTTCTTCTCATTGTATGAGTCAATCGTATTCTCGATCTCAGTACACTGGTTGTTGACCTCATCCGATGCAACCTCATACTCAGAGCCAACGAGTATCAACTGCCAATCATCACTCTTGAGCGCCTCAGTGACCTCAGACGGAATGAAGTTTGATGGGATTCCGGCACCTATGATGCTGTCAAGTCCGAGACAGAATTTAACTCCATCTATGCTCTCGATATCCGTCATCATGTTTCGTGTATCTTTGTCACTCTGGTCATTTGTGACAAGTACCATATGTGTTGAATTCATATTGAACGCCTCAGCCAGCTCTTTGTTGGCCTGCACGCTCTCCAGACTGTCCGGAAGCGATGAATCCAGCTTGTAATAAACCTTTGTATGATTGTATCCGTATAATGCAGGGATCAGTATGATCACGAACAATACAAGGAATATTCTGTAATGCTTTGCTATGAATTTACCCACACCCTTGAACTCAGGAAGGATAACTTTATGGGTCGTCTTCTCTATAGCCTTGTCAAATACAAGGATAAGAGATGGGAGTATAGTTACACAGGCGATAACTCCGAGTACAACACCCTTTGCCATGACAATACCAAGGTCAAGTCCAAGTGTGAAGCTCATGAAGCACAGTGCCACGAAACCGGCAACTGTAGTTATAGAACTTCCCACGACTGATGATACAGTCTCAGCAATGGCATGTGCCATAGCCTCTTTCTTATCAGTGTATTCCTTCTGCTGTGCCTTGTAGCTGTGCCACAGGAAAATGGAGTAATCCATCGTAACTCCAAGCTGCAGAACCGCAGCCAGCGCCTTTGTTATGTATGATACCTGACCCATAAATATATTCGAACCCAGGTTGTATACAATGGCCATTCCTATACTTGCAAGGAAGAGAACCGGTATCATGATGGAATCCATCGTAATTGCCAGTATGATGCTGCTTAATATAACCGCTATCAACACATATATCGGAGTCTCTTTCTCAGACAAATTCTTTGTATCGACGACAACTGCTGACATACCTGAAAGAAAACACTGCTTATTCGATATCTTTCTGATCTCCTCTATGGCATCCATTGTTTCGTCTGCCGAGGTAGTATCATCAAATATGATGGCCATCATCGTGGCATCTTTCTCATCATTATTGAATGCGTCGTACAGGCTGTCTGGAAGCATACTCTTTGGGACTGACAGATCCGCAAAACTGTCATACCATATAACCTTTGACACATGGTCAACATTTTCAATCTTCTCTTTCAGTGCAGAGATATCTTTGTCTTCCATTCCCTCCACCACATACAGTGAGAACGCCCCTGTACCAAACTGGTCAACCAGTATATCCTGACCCTCCATGGTCTCGATATCCTTCGGAAGATATGACAGAATATCGTAGTTTACCCTGGTCTTGATATAGCCGTATGCCGCTGGTATGAGAAGAACGAAGCTGAGAATCAGTATTACAACTCTCGCACTTACTATCTTTTCTCCTAGTTTTAACATAGCTTCAACATCTCCTTTTTCTATTCTGTGGTGGATTATACAACCTGTTTTTTTCTAAATAAACTACCCAAAATACGAAAACGTTTACATTTTGTTACAAATATGCTAATCTGTAACAAACGTATGAACACATATTCAAAATTGGAACATATGAAATAAAATCCGATAAACACAATTATTTGAGAATTGTTTAAGAATATCCATATACAGACTAAAAACAGGAGGTTTAAAAAGTGGCCAATTCAAGCGAAGAAAAGACCGAAGACAGAATTATAAAAAGTTTCAAAAAACTTGTAAATGAAAATTCTTTTGACAAAGTTACAGTAACCATGATAGCCGAGGACGCCGGCATATCAAGGCCTATATTCTATAGATACTTCAAAGATAAATACGAACTAATGGACTATATGCTATATAATGAAGTAACCAAAGAACTGGAGGTCCTTCTGGAGCACAACATGATACTTGAAGCAATCAAGTATCTCTTCACACATATTATCAACGAGGCAAAGCTGTACAGAAAGCTCTTCGAGACAACGGGGCAGAACAGCTTTGAACAGGTGATGATAGAACAGTTTACAAACTTTTTCAATGAACACCTTAAGATCTTCGACACCGATCTTCTGCCGGACAACCCGATGTTATCCCCTCTCATCATATGTAAATATCTGGTCATGGGATTAACCGTTGCCATAAAAGGTTATCTGAACAGCCCGGAGATCACAAACATAAATGTGGATCAGGCTGTCGAGACATATTATTTTCTTGTATCACATTCCATATTTGACCTGACAAAGGAGGACTTCAGACCAAAACTCTTCCCCCTGGACCGCAACTACATAACACTCCCCCCAAGGAGTTAAAAAAACAGGATCATCCGCAGCACACGGATGATCCTGTTTTTATATCAATGCATTGCTATGCTCTCACCAATAT
>CAKQQK010000108.1:0-8400 GCA_934270935.1 uncultured Coprococcus sp.
CAATAAAATATAGACTAGAGGGATTTAGCTTTTTTATATGTAATGCATGGGAGCTGATGCTAAAAGCTTACATAATAAAAAGAGATGGAGAAGAAGCTGTATATTATGCTGATAAGAAAAATAGAACTATTTCTCTAGAGAACTGTATTCAGCGTATTTTTACAAACGAGAAAGCTCCATTAAGAAAAAATCTTGAGAAATTAGTAGAATTAAGAAATACATCAACTCATTTTATAACAGAAGAATACGAGTCAGTGTATATTCCGTTACTACAGGCGTGTGTTTTTAATTTTGTAGAGAAAATGAAAGAGTTTCATGATATAGATATGACTGAAATTATATCTGAGAATTTTATTACGTTGTCGGTAAAGATACGATCGTTAGACGAAAACGAGATAAGAGGTAAGTATACCGCACAGATTGCAGAAAAGTTAATCTCAACACAGAAGCAATTAGATCCATTGATTGATGAAAGCAATAGTAAGTTTGCAATAAAAATAGATCACTATCATTATAATACTAAGAACAGGAATGAAGCTACGGAGATATATTATATTGATAAATCAGCAAAAGATGGAGTAAGGATAATACATGATGTAAAAAATCCTAATGACACACATAAATATAATGCAAAATCTTGTATACGGGAAATAAATAAACGTATAAGTAAAAATAATATTAGGCTTATGTACAAAAATGAAGAGGTGGAATTCAATATGTTCCATTTCCAATTGTTTTTAAATTATTTTGGTATAAAAGAAAATGAAAAAATGTGTTTTGCATATGAGGTTTCGGCACAACCGCAATATAGTTATTCGCAGCAGGCAATAGATTTTATATTTAATGAAATAAAAAAATCACCAACTACAATTATTGGTGATCTGAAGGAAAAATTAAAAAAGTCAACCCCAGGAGCAAAGGATTCTAAGTGATAAACACCTACTCCCATTCGGGAACCCAGCTTTTACCCTTCACAAGTTGACTTACTTTAGTATATGCGCATAATTGGAATTTGTCAATTACAGCACGCAAATGGAAATAATTAACAACGATATATCACAGGAGATAACATGGAAAGCAAGAATTTAGACAAGGCGATAGAGATATATTCCAAATTAATATCAGGCGAGGAGATATGCAAGAAGCATCCCGAGAACGGGCCGCTCTATGACGAGTTCTATGGCAATGCCGAGGTGTATGATATCGTCATGAATATCATGAAGAAGATGAACCTGTCACTGTATGAGTACAATGACAGTCTGTATATAACAGCGGGCGAGGGCAACAGGGTATTTGGCTATACGAATGACGATATGAAGAAGCTGCTCGGACTCAGGCTGAACAAGGAACTGTATCTGTGCTACTTCATCATGTACATGACTCTCCTGTATTTTTATAAGGATTCATCCAGCTATCAGTTCAGGGAATATGTGAAATCTGAGAATATCATAGATGAGACAAGCAAATATCTGGCGGACATAACGAAGAGGCTTGACGTGTTCTCCACTGACGAGGTTGAACAGGATAGTTTCAAGGCCATCGCACTTCTCTGGGACGAGCTTCCTGCGGTGACGGGCAATCAGGATGGTGACGGTGCCAGGGCGTCCAAGGCGTCCAGGGCAGGATATGTGAAGCTGGTGTTCAACTTCATGTCGGCCCAGCGGTTATTTGTGGAGAATGCTGACAGGTACTATCCGACGGACAGGATGAAGGCGTTGTCGGAGAATTATTTTGAGGAGTACAGAGGACGACTGTACCAGCTGCTTGGAGGTGAAGAAGAGGATGCCTAGTATCAACAGAATAAGGGTTAATAATGTAAAATACAACTTTGGCACACAGCAGTATGATGACTTCACCATGAGGATGTATGGCAAGAACACGCTGTACGATCTGGCAAATGGCGGTGGAAAGAGTATTCTCATGCTCCTGCTTCTTCAGAATCTCATACCGAACTGTACTCTGGATGAGAAGCAGCCGGTGGAGAAGCTTTTCCGTGCGGGTGGTGGAAATACCGTCATTCACTCCCTTATAGAGTGGCGTCTCGACGAGGCCGATGTAAAAGACGGCTACAGATATATGACGACCGGCTTTTGTGCGAGGAAGGCAAAGGATGCGGCGGACGCCGGGGAGGTATTGAAGGACACTGCGTCCATAGAGTATTTTAATTACTGTATCTTCTACAAGGAATATAACAAGAACGACATATTCAATCTTCCTTTGTCGGAGGACAATGAGAGGATTACTTTTAATGGATTGAAGAATTATCTCAAAGAGCTGGGACACCGTGACATGAGTCTGGAAGTCCGCATATTTGACAAGAAGGGTGAGTACCAGAGATTCATCAGCGGATACGGACTTCATGAGAGCCACTGGGAGATCATCAGGGGAATCAACAAGACCGAGGGTCATGTCAGAACGTATTTTGAGACGAATTACAGGACCACGAGGAAGGTTGTGGAGGATCTGCTCATAGAGGAGATTATCGAGAAGGCATTTGCCACGAAGACCGGCAGGAACGGCGAGGAAGATACCATGGCAGAGACACTGCTTGATATCAAGGACAAGCTGAATGTGCTTGCCCAGAGAAAGAGGGATATAGCCAATTACGATCATCAGATAGAGCTTATAAATGTGCTTGAGGGAAAGGTCAATTCATGCATAGGCTTGTACGAGGACAATGATAAGATATGCAAAGGCCTGGCGGATGTGTATGTGACAGGCAAGTCGTACACCCAGCAGGGAGATACTCTCATGGAAGAACTTCTGCAGGCGAAAAATGATGCCGCCGCCAGAGTGGAGCAGCAGAACAGACGTCTGGCGAATCTGAGAGTCACAAGGGATTATCTTCGCCTTGAGGATATGAACCGCAAGATGGAAGACACTGCCCACATGATAGATGACAATGAGAAAAAACTTCAGGATATAAAGAACCAGATAGGCTACAAGGAAAGCGTAAATGATTACCTTGTGTACAGGGAGAACCGCCGTCAGTACGAGGAGAACAAACTGATCGTCGAGAACATAAGGAATAACATAGGTTCATCCAGCGAGAAGATGTCACAGTATGCGTACAACAGGCATTTGCGTGATGAGAAGAAGCTGAAGGCTCTTGTGTCGGCGCAGAATGAGGCGCAGGAGAGCTATGCACATGCGGCTTCTGAACTGGAATATTGTAAAAAGGTGCTCCGTGAGGGCGAGATAGCAAATGCGGTTGCGGAGAACAATATAGCGGATTCATCAGCGAAGATAGATGAAATCAGCTCACGTATAAGCAGCCTCGCCGCCAGTGTGAATCTTCTGGTGGTTGGCGACGTGAAGAAGATGCTGGATGATGCAAGGGCAGAGTCTGAGCAGACTCTTGCAAGGATGACGGAGCTTGAGATAGCCATAGCTGATGGCAGGACGAAATTATATGATGACAGGTACAGACTGACGACCGTACAGGCGGAGTACGATGCACTTGTGAGAGCCTGTGAGGATGCACACCTTGACGCCGAGTCATATCGTCAGTCTGGCAGTCAGCTGGAGAGTATCATGGCGGTGTACTCAGTGGAGAATCCACAGGATATAGCTTCTGTGATAAATGACAGGATAAAGGGAACCATAACAGAGACGATCAAGCGTCAGCAGGAGATAGACAGACTGAGCAGGCTTGAGAAGTGTTATGAGGAAAACAGGCCATTCCCTCCTTCGGACGGAGCCCGGGCGGTCATCAATTATATATCCACCAGACATGGACTCATGGCCATGCACGGTGCGGATTATCTGTCGGCACTCCCTGCGGATGTAAAGGAGAATATACTCGAGGCAAATCCTTATATACCGTACAGCGTTGTCACAAAAGGATTTGCCGAGATAGAGGATGATATAAATCTCGGTTCCATAGACACAGGAAATGAGTGTGTCATGGTATACGATATGGAGAAACTTGTCGAGGAAGCGCATGTCCCGGCGGAGAATATGCTGGTGATAGGAAGAGACAGGAAGTTCTTCATGTCACAGGATTCCATAGAAGATCTGAGGAAGGCAAATGAGGACAGGATATCGGCTCTTTCTGAGGAGATAGATCTCATAAATGAAAAGACAGAGACGTATCAGGAGGATCTGGCATTTGTCACAAGGCTTGTGGATATAAGGTACACAGGTGCTGAGGACAGAGAGCGTGAACTGAATCAGCAGCTTCTTGAGAAGAAGGATGAACTTGAGACTCTTAAGACATCGATCAGGAACGTGGAAGCTGCGGTGAAGGCAGACACGGAGAGCTATGGTGATCTGCAGCAGAGACAGCAGGCAGAAGCCGACAGGCAGCAGACATTTGTGATGATAGACCAGTTAAGTGATATAGTGCGTCCTGAGGAGGACAGGCTGGCTGAGTACAGACAGAGAAAGAGCGATCTGACTGCGAAGATATCTGAGCTTTCAGGAGAAGTGCTTAAGTGGTCCGCCACTGTTCAGGAGACAGAGGCAAAGCTGGCGGGGATAACGAAGAACATAGAAGAGATACAGTACAAATGGACAGAGTATTTTGAGCCGTATATGCCAAAAACCGGAATCCCGGGATCGCCAGATAATGCAGAGGATGCAGGAAATCAGGATGGAGAGCCTGGAGCATATGAAGAGCTTCTGGATATATCCGATGAACAGCTTGAGCAGGAATTTATGGCTATGCTTGCCGTGGCAAAGGAGCATGCACCGGATCTTGATGATAAGAAGATGATCCTCGAGACTCTGCAGAAATCTATGGACAGGATAAGAAAGACTATAGAGAAGAGAGGCTTTGATATGGCGCTGTTTGACAGCGCAGAGGAGCTTTATCCGACTGCGGAGAATACCCTCAGGGAGATGGATGACGAGATGGCGAGACTCACACTCGTCGCGGCATCCCTTGCCCAGCAGCAGAAAGCAGATCAGAGGGCATACAGCAAGATAGAGGGAAGTATCGAGTATGCTGTCCAGAATATAAACAGGACGTACGGCGAGGGTGCCTACAGCAGGGAAGATATATCTGCCTCTGACGCTGACACCGCCATTGCAAATGGGGATGCGGTGCTTGCTGACATGAGCCGCCTGTACAAGGAGGCAGAAAAAGCTTACAGCGATTACTACAAGCAGCACGGATTCATGATGGATCTGTACAAGGATGTGAAGCGTATCGTGGACACAAATAATATTGATGTGTCAAGCGGAAGTGTACTTGATGAAGATATGGATACGCTCCGACAGATATTTGAGACAAGCCTTATGAAGTACGACAGGAGCATGAAGGCTCTGGACCGCGCAAAGAATGAGATCATGAGATTCAAGGGGCAGACCGCGGATACGCTCGTCGAGATGGGTGTGTTCGAGATGGCAAATACGATCAGACAGGATGTACAGGTGCCTGATACATATGCACAGGCGAAGGAGCTTTTGGCAAATCTTCTCCAGATCATAGAATTTATTCGTCTTGAGAAAGAACGTGTTGAGAAGGGCATTGAGGATATGGTTGCCATCAAGGAGAATTTCGAAAACCAGTGTGTACAGAGATGTATGGATGTGAAGACTGAGTTGGAGAAACTGCCAAAGCTCTCACGGATAACGGTGGGGGATGATGTTATCAAGATGGTTGATCTGTCCATACCTTATGTGAAGGATGAATTTGTAAAGCAGAGAATGTCGGATTATATAGACGACATAGTAAAGGGCGCAGACGCATATGAGGATGAGAGAAAGAGAATCAAATACATCCGTGACTGTCTGGGACTCAAGAAGCTGTTTGGAGTCATGGTAACTGACATGAATGCCATAAAGCTCAATCTCTATAAGAGAGAGAGGATAAAGGAACAGAGCCGTTACCTGAAATATGAGGAGGCGGTCGGAAGCACCGGTCAGTCACAGGGTATATATATACAGTTCCTTGTGGCGGTTATAAATTACATTGCGGGAATGTATTCACTGGCACCTGAGGATTCGGTACAGTCCAAGACGATATTCATCGACAACCCATTTGGTGCGGCAAAGGATATATACATATGGGAGCCGATATTTGCCATGCTGGCAGCCAATCATGTACAGCTCATCGTACCTGCCCGAGGTGCAACCCCTGCCATCACCGGACGCTTTGATGTGAACTATATTCTCGGTCAGCAGATGGTCGGTGGAAGGCAGCAGACGGTTGTTGTGGACTACACCAGTAAGACAGACCATGAGGAACTAGAATATCAGGAGCTTTCATATGAGCAGGCAACATTCGACTTTATCTAGGGGCTGCTTCCACTTAACTCGGTCTGCAGCGGTATTAAGGTGCCGCTTGAGGCGCCACCTAATGACCGGCGACCTCGTATTCCCCTGATAGGCAATATGAAACCATCAAGCCATAATTTGGGTTATGAGTTTCGCAGTTTGCCTGTGTGATGTGACATTAAAAATGTGAAATATAAGCATAAGATTATAGCATTAAAATTTATAAGGGAGAAATTAGACGACAATGACTTGGAACAGAAAACAGCTTAGAAAGGGAGCGTGGAACACGGTATTTAAGCGGGGACTTTTGGCCTGGATGGCCATGGTCGCTGTGTGTTTTGTATTCTCTTATCTTGGGGTAGATGATTCTTCACAGACAAAGTTCGT
Source organism: uncultured Coprococcus sp. (assembly GCA_934270935.1). Taxonomy (GTDB): domain Bacteria; phylum Bacillota; class Clostridia; order Lachnospirales; family Lachnospiraceae; genus Coprococcus. The sequence goes on from CAKQQK010000108.1 coordinate 6,610, forward strand.
GAAGGGTATAGATCAGGTGCTCGGACAGGAGACAGAGCATGAGGCTGACAATGTGACCATACTCAAGGAATATGTAAAGAATCTGCCGATGATTGATCATATGTCGGAGCAAAAAGCTGAGACGGTTGCCCGGATGATAGACTCGGTGACGGTGAAACAGACCTGGATCATCAAGCTTTTAGGAGCCAACACGGCATACGTGAAGAGAAATCCCGGTGAGGTCATAGTGATGCTTCTTATATCAGCACTTATCATGGCTATAGTTCATTTCTTTATACAGAGTGCTGCGATAGTTGGCAAATGCCGTTATGCCATGGAGTGCAGATACAGTGATAAGGTGTCGATCAACCGAATGTTTGCACCTTTCCACAGGCATTATGTGCTAAGACTTATGTGGGTCATGTTCTGCTACAACGTGGTGATGGCACTCTGGTGGCTTACGATGGTCGGAGGTGTGTACAAGTATTACCAATATAGAATGGTTCCGTTTCTTCTGGCGGAAAATCCTATGCTCAAGTGGAGAGATGCTAGAAATATGTCAAGGGAGATGACCAGAGGCTATAAATGGAAAATGTTCCTGACGGATCTGTCATGCATCCACGTGTGGATAATCAAGACTATACCGGTTGCAGGACTTCTGGTAGCATTGCCATTTCAGATGGAGCTTGATGCGGAGATGTACTTCTGGTTCAGACAGAATATAGGAGTGGACAATTTTGTTGAGACAGCTTTCAATGCTGCGCCGTATGACAGAAAGGCGATTGAAGCTGCGTATCAGACGGCAGGGGATGCCGGTGTTGCTGAGGTATGGACAAAGCCTGAGTATATTCTTCAGGATGTGGCGGTTGAGGTTCCTGAGGGGATGAAGGTGAAGAGTGAATACAGCCTTAGGGACTTTATTTTCTTCTTCTTTGTGTTCTGTTTTATAGGATGGCTGTGGGAGGTTTTGCTCTATATAGTTATGGATCACATACTTGTAAACCGCGGAACTATGTATGGGCCGTGGCTGCCTGTGTACGGAGTCGGTGGCGTTGCTATTATATTCCTGCTTGACCGCTTCAAGGCAAATAAGACAAAGCTGTTTGCGATGGCGATGGTGGTATGTGGAATCATAGAATTCATAGCGAGCTGGGCACTGGATTTCTTCTTTAACTCACAGTATTGGGATTACAAGAACGAGTTCCTTAATGTAAATGGAAGAATATGTCTGGTGGGACTTCTTGCATTTGGCATGGGAAGCCTGTTTGGCGTGTATATAGCGGCACCGAAACTCAGCGAATTTCTGAATTCCAGGAGCAAAAAAGTACAGAACATTATATGTATCACATTGTCGGCGTTGTTTATCATAGACCTGATATGCTGTGCCATCTTCGGATTTAACAAGGGCGCAGGAGTTGGCGGCACATATTAGAGGAGGAACCAATATGACGGAGTCATATTATCGGAATGGTTCCGACGACGTGCCCCGCTCGCGTAAGCGAGAGGGGCGATACATTGTTGAGAGGAGGAACCAATATGACGGAGCCATATTATCGGAATGGTTCCGACGACGTGCCCCGCTCGCGTAAGCGAGAGGGGCGATACATTGTTGAGAGGAGGAACCAATATGACGAAGTCATATTATCGGAATGGTTCCGACGACGTGCCCCGCTCGCGAGAGCGAGAGGGGCGATACATTGTGAAAAGGAGGAACCAATATGACGGATAAAATGGCTGATCCGGGAAAACGGTCCTGGAATATAAAGGCAGGGATATTCAGCTCCTGTATGCTGCATATCATTGCGATGACAT
>CAKQQK010000109.1:0-8387 GCA_934270935.1 uncultured Coprococcus sp.
TTAAAAGGAGAACGAGATGAACAAATTAGAACTTCAGAAAAAAGCTGTAGAAGTTCGCAAGGGCATTGTCACAGGTGTATACAATGCAAAGAGCGGACATCCAGGCGGCTCATTATCAGCAGCAGACCTGTTTACTTATCTTTATTTCGAGGAGATGAATGTGGATCCTAAGAATCCTGAGGACGAGAATCGTGACAGATTCGTGCTCTCAAAGGGTCACACAGCTCCGGGCTACTACGCAGCACTTGCGTTAAAAGGCTTTTTCCCAATAGAAGATTTACAGACGCTCAGACATGTTGGATCTTACCTTCAGGGGCATCCTGACAAGAAACACACTCCGGGCGTGGATATGTCATCAGGATCACTTGGACAGGGACTTTCAGTTGCAGTCGGTATGGCACTTGCAGCCAAGATGCAGGGCAAGGATTACAGAACCTACTGTCTCTGTGGTGACGGAGAGATCCAGGAGGGACAGATATGGGAGGCAGCTATGTTTGCAGGACATAGAAAGCTTGACAATCTGTGCGTCATAGTAGATAACAACAATCTTCAGATTGACGGAACGGTTGAGGATGTATGCTCACCATATCCTATAGATGAGAAGTTCAGGGCATTCAACTTCCATGTTATCAATATCAATGGCAATGACTTTGACGAGATCGACAAGGCATTTGCAGAGGCAAAGGCCCACAAGGGTGAGCCTACAGCGATCATCGCCCACACAGTAAAGGGCAAGGGTGTATCATTCATGGAGGACAAGGCCGGCTGGCATGGAAAAGCTCCAAATGAAGAAGAGTACAAGATCGCCATGGAAGAACTTGAGAAGGAGGCTGCAGCATTATGATAGAGAATAAAGCAATCGCAACCAGAGAGAGCTATGGCAATGCCTTAGTAGAGATCGCAAAGGAACATGACAATCTTGTGGTTTTAGACGCAGACCTTGCAGAGGCAACCAAGACAGTTATATTTAAGAAGGCTTATCCGGAGCGCCACATTGACTGCGGTATCGCAGAGGCGAACATGGCAGGTATAGCCGCCGGAATGTCAACATGTGGATATGTTCCTTTTATGAGTTCATTTGCAATGTTCGCTGCAGGACGTGCATTTGAGCAGGTGAGAAATACTATCGGCTACCCACATCTGAATGTGAAGATCGGTGCCACACATGCAGGAATCTCAGTAGGTGAGGATGGAGCAACACATCAGTGCTGTGAGGATATCGCACTTATGAGAGAGATCCCGGGCATGGTTGTCATCAATCCATGTGATGATGTAGAGGCAAGAGCAGCAGTGAAAGCTGCATACGAGTATGTAGGACCTGTATATCTCAGATTTGGAAGACTGGCAGTTCCAGTTCTCAATGATGAGAGCACATACAAGTTTGAGATCGGTAAGGGCGTTAAGCTTAAGGACGGCAAGGACATATCTATCGTAGCTACAGGACTTTGTGTATCTGAGGCTGTGAAGGCTGTGGATATGCTCGCTGCTGACGGTATCGATGCAGAGCTTATCAATATACACACTATCAAGCCTATCGATGAGGATATCATCGTAGAGACAGCTCAGAAGACAGGAAGAGTGTTCACAGTTGAGGAGCACTCCATCATAGGTGGTCTCGGAAGTGCTGTTGCAGAGGTTCTTGCTGAGAAGTGTCCTACAAAGCTGACAAGGATCGGTGTGAGAGATACATTTGGTGAGTCGGGCCCTGCAAAGGAACTGCTTCACAAGTATGAGCTTGATGCTGAAGGTATCTATAAGCAGATCAAGGCAGCACTGTAATCCTGATGCGATAATTTGGACTACATGGCAGATATATAAGCTGAAACAGCTGGGACTAAATATCTGTGAAAGACATAGAGATTTATATACAGATGGGGGAGCCTGCCATTGGCAGGCTCTTTCCATATATATGTATGGGTAGGCAGATGTCTGGTAAAATATACCGTGTACATCCGGCTGATACCAGAAGTTACAATACACAAGGGCTGAAGACCAGATGAAACTGGAGAACTTTACAGAAGAGAGGTAGGAATCATATGGGCAGAGAGTATGTAGAGGAACTAAAGACCCGCGTGCTAAGTGGCGGAGCGGAGATCACATATGACGAGGCTCGTAAGCTTGCACATGAGGATCTGGATATACTGGCGGCTTCAGCAAATGAGATAAGAGCGCATTTCTGCGGAGACCGGTGCGATGTGTGTTCGGTCATAAGCGTGAAGGAGGGCAGATGCACAGAGAACTGCAGATACTGTGCACAGTCCAGGATAGCGAAGAAGGATATACCGGAAATAAATCTGCTTGGTGATGCAGCGGTGACTGAGGGCGCAGACGTGGACTACGGCAAGGGAAGCTTCAGGTACTGCCTTGTGGCTGAGGGCAGGAGACTTTCAAAGCGAGAGGTTGAGCTTGCAGAGAAAACAGTCCAGGATATACACGACAACGTGGATATCAATATATGTGCATCGTTTGGCCTGCTGGATCAGGAGGACTTCACGAAGCTCAAGAATGCGGGACTTACGATGATACACAACAATCTTGAGACATCACCGGCATATTTCCCGGAGGTGTGTACCAGTCACACGCAGGAACAGAAGAAAGCGACAATACGCGCTGCGAAGGCTGCGGGACTTATGGTGTGCAGTGGAAGTCTGTTCGGCATGGGAGAGTCACTTGAGGACCGGGTGGCGCTTGCATTTGAACTCAGAGAGCTTGGAGTGGATTCGGTTCCGATGAACCTCCTCAATCCGAGGGAGGGAACACCGTTCTACGACAAGACGCCTCTCACTGAGGAGGAGTACGTCAGAACGATAGCGGTATACAGATTTGTCATGCCGAAAGTTATGATAAGGCTTGCGGCCGGAAGAGGAAGATATGAGGACAACGGTGAGGCTGCACTTGCAGCCGGAGCAAATGCGGTTATAAGTGGTGATTTTCTGACAACGGACGGAACATCATTCGACCTTGATTTTGACATGATACAGAGAAAAGGATTTACCACGGACAGAGTGCATTTGACAGAGTGACATGTCTGTGGCATGACTCAACAGTGCGAGTAAGTTGGTATATTTGTGACATGTAATGTCATGGAATTGTAGTTACAGATGGAAAAGGAGAAGATATATTATGAAGATTTATGACAGAATCATGGGACTTGGAACAAAGATGACAGACATGGATGCATCCACATACCAGGGCGCATTCATAGGCAAGATATCCTACACGGTGGATAGAGAGAAGGCAGAAGCTGCCGACAGCATTACATATGAGTATGGCGATGTGAAGGAGAATGCTTTCATGTACATACTCTCAATACTTGGTAAAGTAGCAGGAGAGGAGACTCCTGTTGAGAAGATGACCATCACACTTGTAAAGGCATCTGACAAGGAGAAGGATATCAAGAGAGTTGAGAAGGCTGATTATGAGGATGAGAAGCCGTTCCACACATTTACAAAGGAAGAGGTATATGCATTCAGCAAGGAGACAGGAGACGAGAATAAGATTCACCTCACAGATCATCCAGTAGTCCAGGGAATGCTGCTTCTCCGTACAGCAGCGTGTGCGCATGAGGACTTGAAGAGACTTGACGTCAAATTCGTGGAGCCTTCATACGCAGAGGAAGAACTCATGTGGGGCAGCAATGGAAGAGAGCTGGTGCTCTACGCAGATGGCTATGTAAAGGCGTCATTTAAGGTAGTCAGATAATATTTTATGATTTTTGTCATAACATGAACATTCTGTGATATCTATTGACTTTACATGCGATGGTGATATCCTACTTATGGATTAAGACGATAGGAGGAGTATGAAGATGAATGAGCCAGATGCAGCTAATCACAAACATAGAGAATGGAGAAAGTTAGAATATAAAAAGATAAAACCGATATGGTATGTAGTGTGGGTGGTTATGGCAATAGCTATTGTGGCTGTTTTTATGTATATGCCTAGGGAGAATATATTAGGCCTGATCAGACTTATATTATTGCCGTTACTCACAGGACTTTGGAGTTATATGCTTGTGTATGACATATTCAATCTGATATCAAAACATATGAAAAAAGGTTTAGCCTTTTTATATGCGTTTTCCCAGGTGGTCTTGTATATTGTCGTGATATGTATGGGATACATGTTGCTTGAACCGGCAAAGGACATCATTAAGGGAAGCAAGAAGATGGAGATCAGCAGGTATTCGTTTGATACCTCGTCTGAGGCAGATGAGGTGAAGTTCACAAGTAATAATAATCCGATACCGAGTAAGTATCACATAGTGATCACAAAAGGGTCGGGAGAGAATGCTGAAAAATATGATCTTGCTGTAGATAGATCAACTTATGATGAATACAAGAATAAAGCAAAAGATGAGACGACGGTGAGCGGCGTTTATTTTGAACTGGAATATTATCAGCATACGAATGTCGTAAAAAAATTTGTTGATGTCACAGATGAAAAACTTTCTGATATATTTGAAGATTACATTGGCGATAAATCCTCAGAGAGCACCGGGGATACAACAGAATCATCGGAGTCAGATACATCCAATTAAACATCTGGTTAATGTATGTGCAGCGAATGTACGATATAAAAATGCTGCCACAGTCTTTGAAGACTGTGGCAGCATTTTTTGTACAGTATTAGGAATCCATGACGTTTAGTTTATCCTGATGAAATCGGACATCATGTATCCTGTGATCTTTTTGCCGTTTTTGGTAAATGAGATCTTATACCATACAGACTTATCGGAGGCTGTTGCTGAACCGATTATCTGTATTTTGGTACCACGGCCAAGTTCTGTGATGATGCTGTGGTTTGTTCCTGCCCCAGATCTCACACGAACCAGATAGTCAGTGACAACGCCGCTTAGTGATGACAGGACAACAGGTTCAGATGACATGTCGGCGTAGTAGTATTTGCCGTTGAATGTCTTGTAAGCTCGTATTCTGTATGAATTGCCCTTGGAAAGAGCAGGTGCAATATAGCTGGTTGTCTCAGCAGGCAGGATCTTCACCAAAGTGTATTTTTTCGTGCTGTCATTGTACTTGTATATCACATAGCCGTTCACGCCGCTGAGCTTTCTCCACTGAAGATATGCCTTGGAGCTCAAGGTTGCCATTTTGAATGATCCGCTGAACATTGGCGGAACAGTACATGAACTGTATTCTCTGATGTTGCTGTAGCTTGTATATCCATTTTTCTGTGAAAATGCTTTTATACCGATCTTGTAAACAGTGGATGATGATAATCCGGAAATCGTATATGTTCTGTTGTCTACCCCCTGTATAGTTGATATGGAATCATAGGTTTTTGTTTTTGTATTATACAGATATACGATGTAGCCGGTTGTATTTGCAGTCTTGCTCCACATGATGCGGATTGAACTTGAGGTTCTGGCGAGTGTTATCACATTTGCAGGCTTGTCAGGACCTGTGCTGGCCGTCACGAAAGGTGCAAGAGGTGTGTTGAAATACTTTCCATTGTGCTTGTAGTATGCGGCAACTGTGTAGCTGTACTGGGTGGCAGCAGGAAGTCCGGTCTGTGTAAATGTTGCGCTGGAAGCGGAGTATGTCTTGTCGATCTTGCTCCATGTAGCAGTCTTGGAATCCCATCGGTAGATTATGTATCCTGCTACATTATTCTCTTTGTTCCACTTTAGTGTAATAGAGTTGCTGGATGCATAGCTTGCTTTTAGACCGCTGACCTGTCCAGGAAGAGTTGTCATACTTATAGCGCTTGATACGACATGCCAGATTGTGTTTGTGCTTGTCTTGGTATACGCGCGTATTTTATAGCTGTACTCGGTTCCTCCTGCGAGATCTGTGTCTATATAGCTGCTTGTCGCAGAAGCTGAACTTGTGTATATGGCCTCATAAGCTTTCTTTGTGCTGTTGTATCTGTATATTCTGTAACCGGATGTGACAGGAATAGGAGTCCATGAAAGTTTTATGGAAGAGGATGATACAGCCTTTGCTGCAAAATTCTCCACATTATCCGGAACTGTGATTCCTGCGGTCTCGGCAGATTTAACTCCGTAGACAGTGCCGGAATTCAGCTTGTAATAACCTCGAACCCTGTATGTGTATTTCTTGCCGTCCTGAAGGTTCTTATCTGTAAATGTCAGTTTGCTGGCACCTTTAACTGTTCCGACTGATGTATATGCACCTGTAGATTCGTCAAGCCTGAGAATCTGATATCCGTACACCTCTGGAACTTTGGTCCATGACAATGTTATAGTTGAATCTGTCGATTCTCTCACAGAGAGGGAAGATGGAGCCTTTGGAGCCTTTATATATCTGAAATTCAAATCTGTCAGGTGATTGTTTATACCAGATATAACACCTGCATCTGAGTACTGCCAATATGAGTGTGCTGTTGTGAGCGTGTCTGTGTCATTGTACTGGGCTGTCCATACCGGATACAGTGAAGCAATCGATGCTGCATTCATGTCATCTGTTATGACTGTTTTACTTGCGTAGAGCATACCTACATATCCCTTAGCCTCTACAGTGGAACAGAATGTCTTGATGACATTTGTCGCTGCACTCTTTGAAAGGTGGGCATTGTAGAGCCTTCCAGTGAGACCGCCTTCCCAAGCGTATTCGTAATCCATAACAATAGGAAGGTTGATGTTGTATCCTGACAGGAGATTCATTGTGTAGGCGGCTTCCTGCTTTGCTTCGGCTGTGTTGATAGCCTGAGAGTAGAAGTATACTCCAACATCTACACCTGCTGCTGTTGCAGCCTTGATGTTCTGCTCAAATGTGGAATCTTTATAATAGGCGCCTGATCCGTAGTAGCGGCCACCAACTCTGATAAATGCGAAGGATATTCCTGAGGCTTTTACCTTTTTCCAGTTGATATCGTCGCCGTTCCACTCAGACACGTCGATGCCTTTTACGACTTTGTGGTTTTTGAACATGGATGAGTGAGTGTAGCCTGAACTGGCGAGTGATGCGGTTCCCTGAGAGGAAACGTAATCTGACTGCCTTTGCAGTTGTTTGATAGTTTCGGGATCGTTGTTGTACAGATTGTATACATGTTCGATCTCTGCTTCATCCAGTTCTCTGTAGTCGAAGTTACCCTCGTCCACCACCTGCTGGACTTCCTCTTTTGTTGATGTGACAGTTATGTCTGAAGAGTCAGCTGCATATGCATTTACGCCGTTTGCTCCGGCAAAAATGAATGCGCTGACACCAAGGACAAAGCCTATTAAATTCTTTCTGAAATGCCTGTTAAACATATAGCCCTCCCTATAGATGTAGTATAGTTTACATAATAGTGTTAAAAGGGCTAAAAGTCAATAAAATGAGCCGAATTGTTACGCAAATATTACAAAAAATATTCAAAACATAAATTTTCATAAAAGCTATGATAAAAAACAGCTAAAGATTGATAAATTTGATATAAAATATTTAGGTGGTATGATATAATTGTTATAAAATTTGCAAAAAAAGGAGGACCGGTCTGATGGAGGATAAAGTTGGATTTGGAACAGCACTAAAGAATATGTTTGTCGGCATTGTAAAGCCTGAGTTATATATTCATAATGGCGCAAAAGGAAAGGCAGGACCGGCTGTATTTGCTGCATTTATTATGAGCATACTGTTATATCTGGTGATTTTCTTTATACCATACAATAATATGTTTGGAGGCGGAAGGTTGGCGGATGCAGTTGATAACGCCATTGGCGATTTTGCGCTGACGGATGAAGGACTTTTTTACGATGGTGCGTTTGAGTGGTCTGACGAGGAAGGCTTGTCATATATAAAAATCGATACATCCCTTGGCGACGTTGACAGTGATGAGGTACGGGAGTTTGCACAGAAGGAAGGATATACTACGGTATTCATGATTACATCGCAGGATATCATATCATATAATGGCGGACAGCTGCAGGTTATAAACTGCAAATCGTTGTATGAGGCACTGAGGCCAATGGAAAGCGGACTTTCTTTTGGAAAACAGGATATACTTGATATTATAAACAGATTTGACACCCCTGTATTGGTTACGGTATATGTTGTTAAAATCATCATAGGATTTATTGGCGACTTGATCATGGCACTCCTGATAGGAGCAGTCGGGCTTCTCATAGCATCAATGAAGAATTACAAGGTTTCATTTGGAACTACTTGCAAGGCAGCCTTATACATAAGGATCATCTGGCATACAGTTGTGATGGTTATAGCTGCATATGTGTGGCCGGCGACAACCACTCTCCGTATGATAGGTGTTCTTATAGCTGTCGTCTATATGTTCGTAGCTATATCAAGATACAGTAAGGAGAATCCATATCAGGCGGCGCCTGCGTACAGCGGCATGGCGGCTCCGATGAATGGACAGCAGGGTTATGGCAGCTATGGACAGATGAATCAGCAGAGCTATAACGGCTATGG
>CAKQQK010000110.1:0-8131 GCA_934270935.1 uncultured Coprococcus sp.
AGGCCGCGATATACAGGTTCATCTCCAGAGAACTTCCGCCTATATCCGGAGTTCTGAGGAGCATCTCTTTGTACTCTCTCTTCACGGATCTTTTGTATTTCTTCATATCCATATCAGGATATATCTCCGCAAGCCTTGCAAGCGCCTGCTTAAAACACAGCAGTTCCACAGCCTTTGCATACATTCCATATTTCAACATTTTAATCGCCTGCCTTTTTATTCCTGTATCCATTCCTTAAGTGCGGCTGAGAGTCTTCTGTCTATATCCTTTCTCGTCGCCTCGCACTCATTTGGATAATCCTTTGCAGCCTTGAATATAAACTTCATAACAAACTTCAGTCCAACCGGAAGTGCCATACGAAGCATCGATTCCGGCAGCACAAAATGGGTTCCATGCTCATACACAAGCGGCACATACTCACATGTATGTGGCCGCTCCTTCAGACGCTGATCCATTCTGCGGATGTATTTGCCCGCCTCCCAGAACGAGTCGTCGTCTGCACCAATCAAAAACAGCTTTCCCCTTATGTTCTCGACCTTGATCATTTCCTCTTCTGTGTGTTCTCTGGCCTTCTCCGAATCGATAAACAGACAGGTACTGCGCTCAATGTCACCGGAGCTCTTCGTCTCCTCCTCGATTTTCTGCCAGTACACAGGATGCTCATACACAAATGGCATATAAGCAAGAGGCTCGCCTCTCCACGAAAGAGTCGATGCACCCGGTATCGGCCATTCCTTACATCCGTCTTTGTTGCCCTGTTCAAATCCCTGCCATACAAAGTCACTTGCCGTAAGTCCAAATGTCAATGTGATATCAGGAAAATACGATGCAGCAACAAGGGAATCCATTCCAGCCGTACTCATTCCCATGATTCCTATTTTCCGGTTTCCATGACTTTTCAGCCATGCAATAGCCGTCTCTATTCTCTCAAGCGGATTATTTACATGGCTGTAATTCTTCTTTCCGGGAGATATGCAGAGTGCGTTCACACCATTTTTGTGCAGCCACTTCGCTCCGCACTTTGCCATAAAATCATTCGGATCATCTCCAAACAGTCCTATAAATGCACAGTCAGCCCCATTTTGATTCTCGTAATATGTTCCGTAGAATCCGTCCTTCTCGATCTCAAAAAACTGTTTTTTCACAACTTTTTCCTCCATTTTCCTGTATGCTCCAGACCGCCCTCGCTGCCTGATAACACAATGACAACTTTATCTCTTCTGTCACCAACCGGATATAAGACACAATCCGCCTTGTGCAGTGTTTGTTTTATAGTCTCAGAACCTTTCATTTGTTACACCCCTGATCCAATTCTCTTAACATCCATAATGTTAGTCGCTACTAACTTTGTTGTCAACTGTTATTGCTTTATAAATCATAAAAAAACTCCCACAAATAAAAAAGCACCCGTAAACACATCTTCTAAAACCTAATGATGTGTTTGCGGATGCTTTTACAATGTATATGTCAACAAGATAACTGAATTTTAATAATCTTCTGTGGCATTTATACTCTGCAATTCTTTTCCATTTGTATTATTCTTCTATATATTTTCTCAAATATAACCCCTCTTGCATGACTAATTTTTGTATCAAATCTATTTGCTCCGAATTTGCATTTATTATCTCTATCGAATTTCTGTTATTGATACTAAAGAGCATCTCTCTGTCTTTCCCAACCAAAAGCTGTATTGACGAAATTTCATCTGTCAATACAAAATGAATCAAATCCGATATTTGATCAAAATTTTCTTTAGCTATATCCATACTATCTTCGTACAGGCTCCTGTATTTTCCTGTATAGCCGTCAGGAAACTCCGTCATCACCCCCGACGCGTCATAATATGCCAGCAAAGTTATAACTACATTGGAAACCTTATCGCAAAAACTATTCAGATTATGACTAAAATAATACTCCTCAAACTCATAGAATCTATCTCCCATACACTTCTCAGGCAGATAATCTATATAATAATACTTACTACTCTGTTGTAACTTTTCTATTTTATCGAATATATCCATTCGTGTCTCCTTTTGGGGTACTTTAGAAAAAAGCAGCCAGACAAAATTTTGTCTGACTGCTGATAGGTGCTCACCCAATTATTACATATAAATATTTACATCTATTGAACTCTACAGTTCCTTGTGGCGTGCAAAATAATCCTTTGTCTCTGCCACAACCACACTGCTGAGTGCAAGCAATGCTATGATATTCGGAATCGCCATGAGTCCGTTGAATATATCAGCGATAGTCCATACAGCCTTAACTGTCATGTATGGTCCGATAAATACGCAAAGTATGTATAACCAACGATAGATCTGAACTGAAACCTTGCTGCCGTTTGTGAGGTACTCAAGACATCTCTCACCATAATAGTCCCAACCAAGGATAGTTGTAAATGCGAAGAATACAAGACAGATCATCAGGATGAATGCTGCAACCTGACCTGGCATAAAGAAAAGTCCCTTCTGGAATGCATCAGTTGTGACTGCGATTCCCTCAAGGCTGCCATCCTGCCAGCTTCCCATCATAACGATTGAAAGACCTGTCATTGTACATACGATGATAGTATCAATAAATGTACCTGTCATTGTTACAAGTCCCTGACGAACAGGCTCCTTTGTCTGAGCGGCTGCTGCTGCGATAGGTGCAGAACCAAGACCAGCCTCATTCGAGAAGATACCACGTGCAACACCCTTCTGCATGGCAATTGCAAGACTTGCTGTAACACCACCTGCAAATGACATAGGCTTAAATGCGCACTTGACTATTGTTGCAAATGCAGCTGGAACTTTATTTATATTAACTATGATAAGAACCAGACACACCACAATGTAGAGAACTGCCATGAATGGCACTATAACCTGAGAAACCTTTGATATTCTCTGGATTCCACCGATTACGACAAGTCCTACAAGGATTGCAAGTATAAATGCTGTGATGACGATGGCTATTGAGTAGTCATTTCCAAGGATTGATACTGTATTTGCCTTGTCAGGATCAAAGAAAGCCTGAACTGCTGAAGCAATACCATTTACCTGTGTAAATGTACCGATACCCATGAGGCCTACGCATGCTCCGAAGAATGCAAATATCTTTGCAAGCCACTTCCACTTGTGACCCATACCGTTCTCAATGTAGTAGAAAGGTCCTCCGAGAACATGTCCATCCTCGTCAATCTTTCTGTACTTTACGGCAAGCAATCCCTCTGAATACTTTGTTGCCATTCCGAAAAGCGCTGCGACCCACATCCAGAAAAGTGCTCCAGGACCACCGGCAAGAATACCTATAGCTGTTGCTACTCCTACGATGTTACCTGTACCGATAGTTGCTGAAAGTGCTGTACATAACGCGCCAAAGCTCGTCACCTCTCCTGTACCGTCTTCCTCATTCTTGACCATGAATTTCAGTGCCTTTGGCAGATGAACTATCTGAAGGAACTTAAGTCTGATCGTCAGATAGATTCCGCAGGCGATGATGAGTATTATGAGTGGCAAGCCCCAGACAATATCATCAACTTTGCCTAAAAAGTTTGTGAATGCGTCCATGTTACTCCTCCTGTTTTTTATTTATAATTCACAAGTGTAAATTATAGCATAAAAATTCTTAAATAAAAACGAAAAAACACGCATTTTCAAGATTTTTCTTGTTTTTTTGCGTGTTTTTTTGAATATTTATTTATTATATTACGAAATAACGTCCTTTTATATTCTTTACCGTCTCTTTGCCGGATGTGGGTTGTCATTACTTCTTATAAGCATCCACACAAGCGAACTGACAAGAAGGAGTATTGGATAAAACAGATTAGGAATTATCTGGAATGCCGATATCTCATGTCCCAGCTCCGACACCGCTGATATTGCAACCAGCATCTGGGCACCGTAAGGAATGATTCCCTGGAATATGCATGAAAATGTATCAAGCAGTGACGCAGATCTCTTCGGGGATATACCATAATCCTCTGCCATCTCTTTTGCTATCGGATTTGCCATAACTATCGCGACCGTATTGTTGGCTGTGGCTATGTCCATGGCTCCAACCAGAAGTCCGATTCCAAGCTGACCTCCCTTGTCACCCTTGAACACCTTCTTTATCGCTGAAAGCAGTGCCTCGAATCCGCCATACTCTCTGATGAGTGAACACATGGCAGCCACAAGTACAGCAACCATACTTGTCTCAAACATTCCCGCTGCACCGCTTCCCATATTTGTCAGGAGATCCACTGCTGCCGTCTGCCCTGTGGCAAGCATGATGATGGAGCCTGACACGATTCCAACTATCAGGACTACAAACACGTTAAATCCCACTATTCCTCCTATGAGTACCAGAACATAAGGTATGATCTGTATCATATTATAATCATGTTGTACTACTCCGCCTATCTCCGTATTGAATGACTTGATCAGTATCACTATGAGCGTCACAACCGCCGCAGGAAATGCTATCCAGAAGTTTGCCCTGAACTTATCCTTCATAGCACATCCCTGACCATTGCAGGCTGCTATGGTCGTATCCGATATGAACGACAGGTTATCTCCGAACATCGCACCGCCCATGATGGACGCCACACAGAGCGGCATATTGAATCCCGACGCATCGGCAACCGCAACTCCTATAGGCGTCAGAAGTGTTATTGTTCCAACAGACGTTCCCATAGCTGTTGAGACAAAGCACGCTACAACGAACAGAACTGCCACGGAGAATCTCGCCGGAATGATACTCAACATAAAGTATGCCACGCTCTCGGCACTGCTCCGCCCTACGACTCCCACAAATATTCCCGCCGTCAGGAATATGAGCAGCATGGTTATAATATTTTTGTCTGTAAGTCCATTTGCCATGATCTGAAGCTTCTCATCAAAGCTCACCTTTCTGTTCTGCAGACATGCCACAAATATCGCCACCATGAAGGCGACCACTATCGGAATATTGTAAAATCCCATCGGGATCTTCAGCACGTACTCAAACAGTATTCCAAGTCCCAGATACAGGACAAGAAAGACGTATATAGGTATCAGTGCCGCACCATTTGACTTCTTCATAATTCTCCCTCTTCTTTCAATTTTTTACCTAAATCTGATATCTTTTAATTGAACCTTTCTTCTGCCATGGTATACAAGATACAACGCGTGGACTCCCTCCGGGAAATCCACTCTGTTCTCACACCATCTCCACTCAGACATATCATCCGACAATGGTATATCTACACTTCCAATACTATCGCCGTCTTCTGTCACGCATATGTCAAAGTATCCATGATTTTGCACATCCGATGCAGAACACTTCTTATCATTCACTCCATCTGCATCCTTGATCTGCTCCTGATTCTCACATCTCTCATCTACCCTGACAGGTCCCTCATACACCACCTTGTTGTCATCCGTCTCATATCTGACATTCACGCCAAATTTACTGCTGCCCTCAAGCACAAAATACTTATACCCTATGAGTGTTCCATCCTCTATCTCCGCGATAAATCTATCCTCACCCTTGTTCGTCACATTTGGGAATTCTGTCGTGTATATACTGTTTGAGCCATGTGGCATATGTCCATTTGTCAGGTTGCATGCTATCACCGCCGGATACGTGCCATTTGCCACAAGCGGTCCATTGTTCAGTCCGCAGCTCGTAACCTCCACCTGGTCTATGTGTCCATCCGCATCTATATATATCTTCTCAGCACAGGCCTGTCTGCTATAGTCCGACTTGTGTGTGAGCCTGTGATAGAACACGTACCACTGACCATCTATGCACTCTATGCTTCCGTGCGTGGTTCCGGTCATATTCAGCTTGTTCTCGAAACTTCTTCCCTTATAGCCCACATCGCCATTTGACACTATAGTTCCGCCAAATGTAAATCCGTGATCCGGGTAGTCACTCACCGCATAGCACAGCTCATGGTTCTGCCATGACGAATAAACAAAGTAGTATTTATCTCCCACCTTTCTCATGGATGAACCCTCGAAAAAAGGATGCTCCTCAAATGATGTGCCCTTCACAGCGTAAGGAATGATGTGCCGTGGTTCCTCCTTGACCGTCAGCATATCGTCCTCAAGCACCACCATGATCGGTCCCATGATACTGTCCTTGTAGCCAAGAATCTCCTCCTTTGTTCTTCCGAACATGGATACCTCATCGTCCAGCCTGCCATTTGTCAGGAAATCAGGCTCCTCCTCGTATCCGTACTGGGTGCCGTAGAATATCCTGATGGTTCCGTCATCATTCATGGCTGCCGGATCAAAGCAAATGTACTTCTTCATCACCGTGCCATCCTTATACTGCACATGACCAAGATATTCATATTTGCCCGCCGGCGTATCGCACACAGCTACACTGATTGGACCTGTGTATCCGCCGTAACCGTAGTCACCGCCCATACAGTAATACAGATAATATCTGCCGTCATTTCCCCTCACGACATCTGGCGCATACATATACTTCAGCTCCGGATACGCCGGATCCTGGCTCGCCCTGTATGTAATGCCCTCGCATCGCCAGCTTGTCAGATCTTTTACCGGCGCAGAATACACCACATAATCCTGCATACAGAACGTGTAACCGCCCTCCTTATCGTGAGATCCATAATGATAAACCCTGTCGCCCCATACATGCGGCTCGCCGTCCGGTATGTACTCATTCAGCGGCAAAAAAGGATTGTAAACCTGCCTGTTCATATATCTTCTCCTTCTTGTATCAATTTTTTTCTGTTCCCCTAAAACAATAAATACCCAACATGATCCGCGTCATCTACAGACATGTTGGGTTCTCATATTTACAAGTATATTTAATAAAACTTTTTTAGTCAACCTACAAAATTCTGGCTGCATGACTATTTGTTTTTGCGTATCCAGTCATTCATAAAAATGCCTTGTTCAGCGCATTTTTACAAGAAAGGCTGCATCTGCTCGCAGAGTTTCTCCTCAAGCTCTATGAGTCTCTTCGTCTTATCCTTCGCCCTGTCATCCGCCGCCTTATATTCGTTCAGATATTTGTTCAGCGACTTCACACCCATATTGCAGCCATCCGTCATAAGCTCCGCTATGGTATTGTCCGACTCATCCACTATGAGTTTCACATTTGTCTTGATCCAGGACATGCTCTTGGCTATTGGATTTGGATCCTTTCCATCGTCGTGGTACTCATCCAGCAGTTTCTGTATCTCCTGTTTTATTGCGTTGTGCTCCTCCTTACATTCTATAAGTATCTTCTTCATCTTCGCCGCGTGCACATACCCAAGCACCTCATCAATAGACGAAACACCCATCTTGATCCCGGCATCACATTCCCTGAGCAGCTTTATTGTGTCTGGTGATATCATCTCATATACCTCCTTAGCCTGTATATGAGTATGTTACCCGGTGTTTGAGAATTATATACTCTACTAAACAATCCTTTTTGGAGAGTTTCTTCATATGTATAAACAAAGGATTTCATAAATGTTACAATCCATCTAAATCAACAAATGAAAGGATCGGTAAAATAAGCTTAAAAGAATATAAAGTCATAATTACGAATGAAGCACTCCATGACATAATCGACATTGAAATATATATATTATGCCAATTTGGAGATAACCGACAACAAAAGTTTCATAATCAAATATTCAACGAAATATCTGGTCTTTCATTATCTGCTCTTGCTTATTCTAACTATTCTTGCAGATCAAAAAAATTATTCCTACCCAGACTAACATTGAACAAACCTCCACAACACAATTGACACCCCACCCCATAATCTTTATACTGTTATTACAAATGTAGTATTAAAGGAGTATAATCTATGAAACACATTCCCCAGATTTCCGAAGCTGAATATGAAGTTATGAAGGTTATATGGAAATATGCCCCTATAAGCACAAATGACATTACTGACAAACTATTGCAGACCACTTCATGGAATCCCAGGACTATCCAGACTCTCATCAAAAGACTTTCTGATAAGTCTGCCATCTCCTATGAGAAAAAGGGCCGCATGTTCGTCTACTCCCCTGTCATCAGTCAGGAGGAATATCGAAAACATGAAAGCTCATCTTTTCTAAAGAAGTTTTTCAATGGACACATATCCGACATGGTTTCTGCGTTTGTGGATAGTGATGAGCTTAGTGCTGATGATATAAAGGAACTTCAAGAC
>CAKQQK010000111.1:0-8128 GCA_934270935.1 uncultured Coprococcus sp.
CTCATACATCTCTGTAAGACTAGGAATATCGCTGAGATCAATTTCAGGATCAACCCCATGTGTAAACATATTCATACAGAGAGTTATGACATCGACATTTCCTGTCCTCTCTCCATTTCCAAATAACGTTCCCTCTATTCTATCAGCCCCAGCAAGTATTCCAAGTTCTGCATCAGCCACACCACAACCTCTGTCATTGTGAGGATGAAGTGAAAGTATCACATTCTCTCTGTCATGCAGATTCTTGCTCATATATTCTATCTGGCTTGCATATACATGCGGAAGCGACATCTCCACCGTCGCAGGAAGATTGATTATAACCTTCCTGTCAGGAGTCGGTTTCCACACGTCTATAACTGCGTTGCACACCTCAAGTGCATAATCAATCTCTGTTCCTGTAAAGCTCTCAGGGGAATATTCAAAACGATATGGCACGCCATAATCATCAGCCATCTTATTGAGGAGTTCAGCGCCATCAACAGCAATCTTAAGTATCTCCTCTTTTGTTTTCCTGAACACCTGCTGTCTCTGTGCAAATGAAGTCGAATTATACAGATGAACTATAACATTCTTTGCACCCTCTATAGCTTTAAAAGTCTTCTCAATAATATGTGGTCTTGCCTGTGTAAGCACCTGTATCGTAACATCATCAGGTATGAGATCCTGTTCTATAAGGGTTCGGCAAAATTCGTACTCAGTCTCAGATGCTGCCGGAAATCCGATCTCAATCTCCTTAAAACCTATTTTTACAAGCGCTTTGAAAAACTCAAGCTTCTCATCAAGGCTCATAGGCACTATCAGAGCTTGGTTCCCGTCTCTCAGGTCAACACTGCACCATATAGGTGCCTTATCGATATACTCCTTGTTCACCCAGTCCGTAGACTGTACCGGCGGCATAAAATATCCACGCTTGTAATTCTGATAATTCTTCATTGATAAATCCTCCTGATTCTAAAATATTAACATAAAACTACTTAAAGGATTCTGTAACGCACCCTGATATCGTCATGTGAACATTGCATAAAAAAAACTCACATCTCCCAACTATATAGAGACGTAAGTTACGCGGTACCACTCTATTTCATACTTATAGTATGCTCTCGTTACAGATACAGATATGAAATCTTATATCCTCCTGCTATAACGGTCAGGCTCCGTCCCATCCTACTTGTATAGTTTTCAGCGGGCTGCTCCAAGGCGAGTTCAAATCCTGCCGACCATTGCCTCGCACCATCCGGCAACTCTCTGAATATCTCCAGAACTCTACTACTCCTCTTCATCGCATTATCTAGGTCTGACTCTAACACATCACTGTGCCAGATGTCAACCCCTATTCTATATCTATATGGCATGATTACCATACAATAAATCTCTTATTCTTCAGTGAGCTTCCGCCAGCAGTAAGCATAAGTATTCCAACAACAAGTCCTGTCACTATAGTTATAACTCCAAGTGCAATATTAAGTGCTCCCACTTTCTTCATAGTTGTATATGCTTTCTCCATATCTATATGCTCCTTTCAGGCTGATATTCCAATCCAAAATTCATATAATAAAAATCTATTATATGACCTTAGTCTTTATAATTATATCATGTTAAAATATTTCTTACAACTTAAAAGTTAAAGTTCTATACAAGTTCTATACAACGTCTATTCAATATCCTTATCCGTTTTTCACCATTTTACTTTATCTGCCGCCTGTGCTAGAATGGCATTGTTTTATATCAATCTATCGCCAGGTCACTCTACAGCTTCTGGCGTTTTTAAGGAGAATGAGAAGAATGCCACCTATCACCAACGATTGGGCTGAACACTTAAAGCCTGAATACAAAAAAGATTATTATAAAAAACTATTTGATTTTGTCGGAAGTGCCTACAACACCCAGACTGTGTATCCTCCCTCTGATGACATTTTTAATGCATTTCACAAGACCCCGCTTTCACATGTAAAATGCGTCATTATCGGACAGGATCCCTATCACGAGCCAGGGCAGGCGCATGGTCTGAGCTTCAGCGTCAAACCAGGGGTTGCTATACCACCATCACTTGTAAACATATACAAAGAACTGCACGATGATCTTGGCTGCTATATACCAAACAACGGCTATCTTGAAAAATGGGCTGACCAGGGTGTACTCATGCTGAATGCTGTTCTGACAGTACAGGCGCACAGAGCAGGATCACACCAGGGCAAAGGATGGGAGCAGTTCACTGACGCTGCGATCAGAATCCTCAATGAACAGAACCGTCCTATCGTATTTATATTGTGGGGATCTTATGCGCAGAAAAAAGCAGCATTCCTGAACAACCCAAATCATCTGATACTGAAATCCGCACATCCAAGTCCACTATCAGTATACAGAGGATTCTGGGGAAGCAGACCTTTCAGCAAAACAAATGAATTTCTGGAATCACACGGAGTCACACCTATTGACTGGCAGATTGAGAACATATAATAAAAAGCAATGTTTTGGAGGTACGCACATACCATGGAGATTTATATTGTAAGACACGGTGAAACCGTGTGGAACGAAAAGAAACTGCTTCAGGGCAGAACTGATATCGAACTGAATGAAAACGGAAGGAAACTTGCCCGGATAACTGGCGAAAACCTGGCAGGCACACATTTTGATGTAGTTTATTCCAGCCCCCTTAAAAGGGCTTATGAGACTGCGCAGCTTATAGTCGGGGATAGAGATATTCCAATAATAAAAAATGACTTGATAAAGGAGATGTGTTTCGGAGACTGGGAAGGTCAGAATATGTCCGAACTTCTCAAAGACGGCGGCCAGGATTTCAAATACTTCTTCAAGCAGCCACAGCTTTACAAACCGACAAGCCACGGCGAATCATTTGAAGAACTGTGCAGGCGGGCTGCAAAATTCATGACTGAGTATATCGAACCGCTGGAAAGCAAATACTCCAGAGTGATGATAGTCGCCCACGGCGCCATAAACAAAGCCATGATGATGCATGTAAAGAAACACGATATGGCAGATTTCTGGACAGGCGGGCTGCAGCAGAACTGCAATGTTATAATATTAAATCTTTTGGATGGACATTACGATATCATAGACGAAACCAGGATATTCTATTAAATAAAGTGCTCTATTAAAGTGCTATGAACGTCATCAGTGCTTGAGATTCAGCACAGTCTGAACCTCGAGTATCTGTTCTTCGATCATGTCGGCCAGTTTATATATCTCGGAATTGTATCTGCTGTCAATATGCTTCATAGTCTCAGAAAGCGGATTGAGTATGTCGGTGTAGGACTGATTCACTTTTTTCTGTATCCACCTCTTATCAGGCATGTACACTATCGTCCTGAGATTATGAAGTCTGTCAGCAAGTTTGACAAGCACCGTCCTATACGACGCATGGGTAAACAGCCTTCTGGAGTATACGGAAAACGGCTCCCCGTCAACACGTGTCATAAGATCTACTTCTCTCCTGATATCCTCGCCAAATTCGTTCTCTATATCCTCAAGCGTACACGCGGTATCCTCCACCGTATCATGAAGCAGCGCAATGATCAGGACTTCCTCGTCGTCAATATGACACTCATCCTTCAATATTCCGTATACACCTAGTATATGTTCTTCATAATAAGGAACCTGTCCATCACGTCCCCGGCGCATCTGCCCTGCATGATAGTATCTCGCCATATCCATAGCTTTGCAAATTCTATCTGTCATCTTTTATCCCTTTCAGTCGTACCCAAACTGCTAAAAGTATAACATAGCAACCTTGAATAATCCATGTATTTTTTATATACTTAACAAATGTGTACTGCAAATTTGAACATAATTTTACAAGGAGTTACAAAATGGATATTATCAAAAAGATCGCCCAGGAGGTAGGCTGCCGCAGCAACCAGGCAGAAGCAGCGATAAAGCTTATAGACGAGGGCTACACTATTCCTTTTATCGCACGTTATAGAAAAGAAGCCACCGGTTCACTAAACGACGAGCAGCTCAGACTTTTACACGAAAGGCTTACATACCTTAGAAATCTTGAGGACAAAAAGGCTCAGGTTATAGCCAGCATAGAAGAGCAGGGCAAACTCACACCAGATCTCAAAAAAGAGATTGAAGCGGCAGAAACCATGGTCCTTGTCGATGATCTGTACAGACCTTACAGGCCTAAGCGAAAGACCAGAGCAACCATTGCTCAAGCCAAAGGACTTGAAGGACTTGCCAACATCATCACACTTCAGATGCCCGGAAGTGATATCGCAAAAGAGGCAGAAAAATATATATCAGAAGAAAAAGGTGTTGAGTCGGCCAATGAGGCTATCTCTGGTGCAATGGACATAATTGCAGAGAACATATCAGACACTGCAGATTACAGAAAAGTCATCAGAGAGCTAACCGTGAAAAAGGGAACTGTTGTAACTTCAGCAAAGGATCCCGAAGCAGAATCCGTATACGAAATGTACTACGATTTCTCAACACCCGTATCAAAAATGACAGGCTACAGAACACTTGCCATAAACAGGGGTGAAAAGGAAAAGTTTATCACAGTTAAGATAGAAGCACCTGTGGATGAGATAATCTCCTATCTTGAAAAAAAGACAATCACAGGAAATAATCCTGAGGCATCCAAAATACTCTCAGATACCATAGCCGACAGTTACGTCAGACTTATAGCCCCCGCCATAGATAGGGAAATCCGCAATTACCTGACGGAGAGCGCTGAAGACGGAGCCATCAAAGTATTTGCATCAAATCTACAGCAGCTTCTCATGCAGCCGCCAATCGCCGGCCAGACAGTTCTCGGCTGGGATCCGGCATTCAGAACAGGCTGCAAACTTGCAGTTGTGGATCCTACAGGAAAGGTTCTCGATACCGTAGTCATCTTCCCTACGGCACCGCAGAAAAAAGTTGCAGAAGCAAAGAAAATTTTGAAGGCTCTCATAAAAAAATACGGCATAACTCTGATATCAGTGGGAAACGGCACAGCATCAAGAGAATCTGAGATGGTCATTGCCGAGCTTATCAGTGAACTCGACACACCAGTACAGTATGTTATAACAAACGAAGCAGGTGCATCCGTGTATTCTGCAAGCAAGCTGGCAACAGAGGAATTTCCTAACTTCGACGTAGGTCAGCGAAGCGCTGCATCCATCGCGAGAAGAGTCCAGGATCCACTCGCAGAGCTTGTAAAGATAGACCCAAAGGCCATCGGTGTCGGCCAATACCAGCACGATATGAATCAGAAAAAACTCTCCGAAGCTCTGGATGCAGTTGTTGAAGATTCTGTAAACAAAGTCGGTGTGGATCTGAATACAGCATCAGCACCACTCATGGAACACATATCCGGAATCAACAAAACACTTGCCAAAAATATCGTGGACTACAGAGAGGCCAACGGCCGCTTCAACACAAGAAAGGAATTGCTCAAGGTTGCAAAACTCGGTCCAAAGGCATATGAACAGTGTGCAGGATTTATGAGGATCAACGGAGGTTCCAATCCGCTTGACGCAACATCTGTTCACCCAGAAAGCTACGATATTGCCACAAAATTACTTGAAAATGTGGGGTACACCACCGATGACATCTCAAGCGGACGTCTGACAGACATATCAAAATCAATAAAAAACATTAAGGAACTGGCACAAAAGCTTGGGACTGGCACCATCACATTGAACGACATCATCCGTGAACTTGAAAAACCGGCCAGAGATCCCCGTGACGAGATGCCTAAACCGATCCTGCGCGGCGATGTCCTCGACATGAAGGATCTCACAGAGGGCATGATCCTTAAAGGTACAGTGCGAAACGTCATCGACTTCGGCGCATTTGTCGACATCGGAGTTCATCAGGACGGTCTCGTGCACATCTCAGAGATGTCCGACCACTACATAAAGCACCCGCTTGATGTCGTCAGCGTCGGAGACATTGTTCAGGTAAAAGTCCTGAGTGTAGACCTCAAGAAAAACAGAATACAGTTATCAATGAAAGGCATCTAAACCGGTAACAAAACACAGCCTCCTGCATAGTTTATTATGAGAAACTTATGTATGGAGGCTTTTTCATGGATTCAAGCAGAAGCTGCAACAGAAACGTTCAGAATCGTTGTTACTACAATCAGGGCGCATCTGTGAAGTATGTACCACATCCTAGGACCACCCAGCAGTCAGATGCCGGCGAAAAGTCCTGTTCCAAACCAATTGACAGTCAGCCCATCGGCATGGCATATATACCCGAACAACCATTTGACAATCTGTACGATGCCAAATGCGGTCTTAGAGAGGGAACTATGTTCAAAAACCTCAATCTCATATTCTGCGGAGCAAGGGGGAAATAATGATGAATACAATGAATCAAAAACAGCTTATGCGTTTTATAACCGAAGTTTCATTTGCTATGGATGACATTGCACTTTATCTCGATCTTCATCCTACATGTAAACAGGCCATCGCAAGTTACGAAAACTACCAAAACATGCGTCAACAGGCGGTGAAGGACTATACGAATATGTATGGACCGCTAAATAAATATCAGGTAACCAGCAATAATTGTTTTTCATGGATCAACGATCCATGGCCATGGGAAGGGGAGTGTAACTGCTAATGTGGATTTACGAAAAAAGACTGCAATTTCCGGTAAACATCAAGGAGACCAATGCAAAACTTGCACAGGATATCATAAGCCAATACGGTGGTGCGTAGCCGAAAAGTATTGGTTAAATTAATGAATAGCGTAGCAGCACTAGCAGTTGCCGCTATTCATTGTTTTTACGCACTTTGGGGATGGAATACTCATTCCATTATCTACACTGACAGCCAATTCAAGCTCATGATTCAGCTTCTTTAACTGCAGCCTTTTCTCCACAAGTTCGTCTTCACGATCAAATGGTTTGTCATATTCTTTTTTTATCTGCTCCAATTCAGCTTTACACTCAGATATTTTATTTTCAAGTTTTTCAGCTTTTAAGGATAATGATGACACTATATTTTCTATTCGTGTAATGTTTCCTATCGCAGAATCTCCAAGCTCTATGGTATACGTCCCTGCCCCTCTGACTTCCGCACATAGTTTTCTGTAATTGAACAGAGCTGCCATATCAAACACCGACTTAATATACACTGAAAAGCCTTTGTATGAACCAAGGAACACCCCATTTCTGAAGTCTGACTCTTCGTGCTTTGATCGCAATCTGTCAAATAGTTCTGCTGCTGCTTTTCTCTCAGTTGTCTTAATACCCGAAATAGTTATCGAAAAATCTCCATTCTCATGCTCCTTGCTCTGTGCGACATCTTTCCTGATATTTTCATGTTTCTCTGTATACTGTTTTATTCTGGCCGGAAGTTCAATATTTATCTTTTCCTCAAGTGATTTTTTATTCTTAACATAAGATGACTTTAGGAGCTCCAGTTTGTTAACATCATTTTCCAAAGTCATTCGTTCCTTGACCTTCGGATTTCCTGTGGCAATAGTCTTAATCTCGGCGTAAGATAATGTTGTGTCATCTACATCGCCGCACTCTCTTGTCACTGCCCGGGACGTCATCACCTGGCTTATGAATTTCTGCTTATTCTCCACTGTATTCCAAAGGTATGCATCAAACGTACCAACAGTGCAGTATCGGTATATAGCTACTTCTCTATTCTTATTACCGCGTCTGATTGCTCTGCCTTCACGCTGTTCGATATCCGATGGACGCCACGGACAGTCTATATGATGCAAAGCTATACAATGATCCTGGACATTAACGCCTGTACCACATTTTCCTGTAGAACCTATAAGAACTTTTATTTCACCATTTCTAACCTTGTCAAAAAGCTGATCTCTGGCTTTTCCAGCATCTGATGACTTATCTGCATCATGTATAAATGCTATTTCATCCGCAGGAATACCTTTTGCTATCAGTTCCTTTTTTACAAAATCATATACAGTAAACCGTCCATCTGTCTTTGGCGTTCCTATATCCGAAAATACAAGCTGAGTACCAACTACACCCTCGTCTTTCGCCTGATTGTACTCCTTAACAATGTTAGCAACCACAAGATTGAGTTTGCTTCCCAGGTCATCCTCGTAATACTCGCCATATCTTTCCATATATTCCGGGAGCAGCCTGACATCCGTTCCGAGCAGTCTGGCATCATTTGTAAGCTTTAAAAAG
>CAKQQK010000112.1:0-7908 GCA_934270935.1 uncultured Coprococcus sp.
CCCCAAGGATAATTACGGTTAGATTGTATCAAGTTCAGTGTTCCAACGAATCCGTGTCCATGCGGCTGTTATCCCGACATGACGAAATGCACCTGCACTGCCAGACAGATACAGAATTATAATTCCAGAATTAGTAAGCCATTGCTTGACAGGATAGATATAAATGTAGAAGTCAGAAAGGTTGAATACAGAGAATTATTTTCTGGTAGACGGGGACTAAGTTCGATGGATATGAGGGCTCATGTGCTGGCTGCACAGAACGCCCAGAAGGAACGATACAGTCAGGAGAAAATAAGATTTAACTCACAGCTCGATACGAGATTATGTGAGAAATACATTCCTCTTGGAAAACATGAGCGGGAGTTTATGGAATATAGTTTTGCACACATGGATATGACTGCCAGAGGAAGTTACAGGGTTCTTAAGATAGCTAGAACTATAGCTGATCTTGAAGGTGAGGACCGCGTGCTTGAGCGCCATTTGAAAGAAGCGGTGTTTTACCGCAATGCTGATGTGCAGGGAGGGATGTAGAATGAGAGAGGAACTGTTATATCTGTGGTATGGAATGATGAGCCGTATGACGAATACAGTTAAGATGAATATAGTCATGCATTATGGCGGCTTAGGAAATTTGTGGGAAGTATCTGAGAGTCAGCTTAGGGAAGATCTCACAGCAAAACAGGCAGATGCAATTCTGGAATATAGGAATGAGGCACTTGTTCTGGATTATAGGGAGAAGCTTAGAAAAGACAAAGTGGAATATATATACCCAGGGCATCCTGCATATCCTGTAAAATTGTATGATATACCCGATCCGCCACTGGTGCTGTTTGCCAGGGGTGACATCGAGCTGTTAAAAAAGAATGACAAAGCTATTGCCGTTGTAGGAGCCAGAAAGGCATCAGTGTATGGGCGGACTATGGCTGACAGATTTGCATCAGACATGGCATATGCAGGGGTAACTATAGTGAGTGGGATGGCACTTGGAATAGATGGAATGGCTCACAGAGCAGCGTTAAAAGCAGGTGGGAGATCTGTGGCGGTGCTTGGATGTGGCATAAATGTTGTGTATCCAAAGGAAAATTACGATATTTACCATGATATATGTTCAGGAGGTGGAGTTGTTCTTTCGGAGAGTGGTCTGGATGTGAAGCCGGATGCTTTCAGATTTCCATACAGGAACAGAATAATAAGCGGGCTTGCGGATGGAGTTCTGGTTGTTGAGGCCAGGGAAAAGAGTGGTTCTCTCATAACTGCGGATCAGGCTCTGGAACAGGGACGGGATGTGTATGTCATTCCCGGAAGAGTGACAGATTCCGGAAGTGCAGGCTGCAACAACCTCATAAGGATGGGGGCAGAGTGTGTGATGAATGCAGGCGATATATTGGAATCACTGGGTATAAAAGAGGCTGTGTGCAGAAAAAATACAGATGATAAACTGCATATCTGCGGACTGGCAGAACCTGACTTTAATAAAAATTTACTTGCGCCCACTCAGAAAAAAGTGTATAGTTGTGTACGTTTGGAATCCCGGCATGTGGATGATATCTGCATGGAAACGGGAATTTCAGTATCAGAAGTGACTCAGATACTGTATGATCTTGAGCGGATGGGACTGGTGAAACAGCTCATGAGAAACTATTACACCCGGGTTTAATTGATATGGGGATGTCAGGTGATTCCGGGTAAACAGATTTATATATACGTAATTAAAACTACAGAAAGGATATGTATCTATGGCAAAAAATCTTGTTATTGTGGAGTCGCCTGCAAAGGCCAAGACAATCAAAAAATTTTTGGGCTCTAATTATGAGGTTATAGCTTCTAATGGGCATGTGAGGGATCTGCCTAAGAGTCAGATGGGGATAGATGTAGATAATGATTTCGAGCCAAAATATATTACGATAAGGGGAAAAGGCGACATTCTGGCAGCACTCAGAAAGGCTGTGAAGAAGGCTGATAAGATATATCTTGCAACTGACCCCGATCGTGAGGGAGAGGCGATATCCTATCATCTTATGAAGGCACTTAAGCTTGAGGATAAGGATTATAAGCGAATAACATTCAATGAGATAACAAAGAATGCTGTAAAGAATTCCATAAAGCAGGCTCGTGATATAGATATGAACCTTGTCGATGCACAGCAGGCGAGGCGTGTACTGGACAGACTTGTGGGATATAAGATAAGCCCTGTGCTCTGGGCAAAGATAAAGAGAGGTCTTTCTGCTGGAAGAGTTCAGTCGGTTGCGCTCAAGCTTGTATGTGACAGAGAGAGGGAGATAAATGATTTCATACCTCAGGAGTATTGGACGCTTGATGCAAATCTCTGCACGACAAAACTCAAGAAACCGATTACGTTTAAGTTCACAGGCGATGGCAGGAATAAAGAGGAGATATCCGGCAGAAATGCACTTGATGGGATTCTTGCTGAACTTGCAGACGGAGAGTATGTTGTTAAGTCTATCAAGGAGAGTGAGAGAAATAAAAAAGCTCCACTTCCATTTACAACAAGTACCATGCAGCAGGAGGCGTCGTCAAAGCTGAATTTTGCAACCTCAAAGACCATGAGGATAGCACAGCAGTTGTATGAGGGCGTTGATATAAAGGGACGTGGAACCATTGGTCTCATTACCTATCTGCGAACTGACTCTACAAGAATATCAGAAGAGGCTGTAGCGGCAGCAGACAAATATATAACAGATAATTATGGTGCAGATTTTGTCGGTGATTCGAATGGAAGAGCTAAAACGGATAAGAAGATACAGGATGCACATGAGGCTATAAGACCTACTGATGTGACACTGTCGCCGGTTATGGTTAAAGAACAGCTGTCAAGGGATCAGTTCAGACTGTATCAGCTCATATATAACAGATTTCTTGCCAGTCAGATGTCAGGGGCTGTCTATTCAGTAAAGAATGTAAAAGTACATTGCGGCGATGCAGTGTTCCAGACATCGGCTTCAAAGATTACATTTGAGGGATTCCTGGCAGTTTATAATCTTGATAATGACAGAGGAGAAAATGTGGCTGGAATAAATAATCTCAAAGAAGGTGATGTGTTAAAACTTGACAGCCTTGATGAGAAACAGCATTTCACACAGCCACCGGCAAGATATACAGAAGCTCTCCTGGTAAAGACGCTGGAAGAACTTGGGATAGGAAGACCAAGTACCTATGCACCTACAATTTCGACAATCCTTGCAAGAAGATATATCACCAAGGAGCAGAAGAAACTCTATGTCACAGCGCTTGGCGAAGCGGTGAATCAGAGTATGGAGCAGGCATTCCCGGTTATCATAGATGTTAATTTCACGGCTAATATGGAGTCTCTTCTTGACAATATAGGTGAGGGTAAGGTTGATTGGAAGGTTGTTGTCCGGAACTTCTATCCTGATCTTGATGAGGCAGTAAAGAAGGCAGAGGCTGAACTTGAGTCCATAAAGATAGAAGATGAAGTTACGGATGAGGTATGCGATGTGTGTGGCCGCAACATGGTTGTCAAATATGGCCCACACGGCAAATTCCTTGCATGTCCAGGATTCCCTGAGTGCAGGAACACCAAGCCGTTCTATGAGAAGATAGGAGTGGCATGTCCTAAGTGCGGTGGTGATGTAGTCATAAAGGCAACAAGAAAGGGCAGAAGATATTATGGATGTATAAATGCCCCGGAGTGTGACTTCATGTCATGGGCTATGCCGAGCAACGAAAAATGTCCGGAGTGTGGAGAATACATGGTTGTCAAAGGCAATAAGCTTGTGTGTTCAAATCAGGAATGCGGATATACGTGTAACAACAAGGATGCTGATGCTGAGGATAAATAAGAATAAAATAATATAGCAAAATCTGTCGGTGACAGAACATATATAAACCGGTCGGTATACAATATTTGTTGTATCTGGCCGGTTTTGTCTGTTATTTTGCCAAATTGTGTAATAATTCATGTCGCAGACAAGTTGTCATAAGTTTCTGAATTGTGCTCTAAATATCTCGAACCACAAGATGTTGTGTGCGAAAAAGCTAGGAAAATCAACGAATTCTTAAATGTTACATAATTAGACAACTTTACATAAAATAGTCTTGTTATAACTATTTCGTTGTGGTAAAATCCCAAATAGTCATAAAATTTCGTGCAAAAGAGACTTTTTACAACATTAAAATTCGGAGGATTGGATATGAGTGTACAATTATTAGATAAAACCCGAAAAATAAACAAGTTATTGCACAATAACAATTCACATAAGGTCGTTTTTAACGATATATGTGATGTGCTCAGTGATATCCTGGCATCAAATGCCATGGTTATCAGCAAAAAGGGGAAGATTCTGGGACTTAAGAACAGAGATGACATACCAGAGATACATGAGCTTATCGAGGGAAAGGTGGGGAGTCTTATCGATTCAATGCTGAATGAGAGACTGCTTCTTGTTCTTTCGACAAAGGAGAATGTAAAACTTACCACGCTGGGATTTGACGGACCGAACATAGACAAATATCATGGGTTGTTGCTTCCCATAGATATTGCAGGGGAACGACTTGGAACACTTTTCCTGTATCGCCTGGATATAGAATATGATATAGATGATATTATCCTGGGAGAGTATGGAACAACTGTGGTTGGTCTTGAGATGATGAGAGCTCTCAACGAGGAGAATGCGGAGGAGAATAGGAAGATAGCAATAGTCAGATCAGCGATAAGCACACTTTCATTTTCGGAACTGCAGGCGATCAAACATATTTTCTCGGAACTTGACGGAGAAGAGGGGATACTTGTTGCGAGCAAAGTAGCAGACAGAGTTGGGATAACCAGATCAGTAATAGTCAACGCACTCAGGAAGTTTGAGAGTGCAGGTGTTATAGAGGCCAGATCATCAGGCATGAAGGGAACATACATAAAGGTCCTGAATGATGTTGTGTTTGATGAACTGAAGGAAGCCTGATAAGAATAAAACGAAAAGGAGACAGAGATATGATACCGGCAATAGTGACATTGATAGTAGGTGTGGCGATAGTTATAATCAGCTTTTTTCTCACAGATGGAAAGAAGGAAGATACAGAGGGCAGTGTTCTCACAGAGAGTAAGGAGAATCTCGAGAAGCAGCTCGATCAGTATTGCAACAGCCTTGTGGAGCAGAAGAAGAATGAACTCAAGAAAAAGGGCGACGAAGTTAAGTCTGATATGAAGAAGGGACTTGACGAGGTTAAGAACTCATCAAAAAAGGAACTTGAAGAACTGAGGTTAAATTCTAAGAAAGAACTTGATGAGCTTGTCCAGAACACAAAGAAGGATATGGATTGGCTTAGAAATGATACACTACAGTCAAATCAGAATATGCAGACCGAGACACAGGAGAAAATTGACGCTGCCGTAAAGGCGTATGAAGAGAGTATAGAGGCTGCTAAGAAGAAGATGCAGGCAGAGATCGAGGCATGTGAGACGCAGCTTTCAGAGAAGGCCAAGAAGCAGATGATAGACTATATCAATAAGAGCCTTACGGATGCTTATGAGGCATATGATCCTGAGGATACCAGTGAAAAGACGCCTGTCACATACGATGAGCCGGTAAAAGAGACTGCTGAGGAGGAAAGTTCAGACAGCGGTGCTGAAGAAGGTAAGAATGTTGAAGCAGATAACAGCACTGAAGCAGAGCAGGGTACTGCGCTTGATCAGAACAACGCCGATGATACTCAGACGGAGATGGATGAAGCTGTCAAGGAGAACGACGGTGTATCCGAAAGTGCTGAGGACGGAAATGTTAATGACGAAAATGCAGATGCAGTAAACGATGCCGCAGAAAGCAGCAATGTTGATAACGAAAAGTCAGAAGCACAGCAGGAGGAGAAGGCTGACAGTGTTGTGAGCGTTGAAGATACGGCAGTAACAGACAGCGCATTTACCGTGGTTGAAGCCGAGAATCCTGAGAAGACAGCAGCTGTTATAGCGGAAAATGGCGTGCCGGCAGCACCAAAGAACAATGGCAGATCAAGAAAGAAAAAGAGAAAAAAATCATCTCAGAACAAGGTTGTAGATATATGGGATGAGGGAAATGATGTTGAGTCACAGGTTGCAGATATGCACAAAAAGGGACTCAGCATTATGGAGATCGCAAACAAACTTGGTATAGGTGTTGGCGAGGCAAAGGTTATGATAGACAAGATCAATGAGACTGGCAGGCAGT
Source organism: uncultured Coprococcus sp. (assembly GCA_934270935.1). GTDB lineage: Bacteria > Bacillota > Clostridia > Lachnospirales > Lachnospiraceae > Coprococcus. Next base: position 6,177 of record CAKQQK010000112.1, read on the forward strand.
AAGGCGGTCAGGGAGGTAGACTATGTATAAGAAGAGTTTTTTCAGAGGTCTGGGAACAGGACTAGTGGTCGGTGCGCTCACGATGACTGTTGCGTTCAACTTTGATAATGCAGGTAAAACTGATTCAGGTCAGGGGAAAACAGCGGTTGTGAGCCAGCAGGATAAAGATACAGAGAGCCAGACATCTGACAGTGATAAAGATACAAAAGGTACAACGGCTGTCTCTAAGACAACAGAGAAAGCAAAGGATGATAAAGTCACAACTGAGAAGTCAAAAGAGGACAGTAAAGTGACAGATAAGACGGATACATCAGGCGTGAATGGAAAAGGTGATGTGCATTCAGATGGCAGCAATGTATCAAATGGCGGAACAGCAGATGGTAATGGTGCTACAGGTAATGCCGGTACATCAGATGGTAGTGGCAAGTTAGATGGAAGTGGCACATCAGACGGAAGCGGGAAGTCGGATGGCAGCAGTACATCAGGTGGAAGCGATAAGTCAGATGGAAGTATGAGTGATAATACCCAGAAGGTTCCTTCATCTAAGGATAACGGATATACAGAGGATAAGAATTCTCAGCAGCCGTCAGGAAGTACGACGAATGATGGTTCAGGCGCGACAACCGAGGCTCAAAAGCCAAGTGCCGTAAAGTATGACAACGGCGGCGGACAGATCACTATAGTTGATGGGATGTCTGCATATGAGATATGCCAGCTTCTTGAGCAGATAGGTCTTAGAGATGCGGATGAGTATTACGACTGGCTGCTCAGATCAGGATATTCACAGAGTCTTGTGTCAGGAACGTATACATTTACCGGAAATGAGACTAACGGCGGTATAGTATGGATACTGCTTGGAAATCAGTAGACAGTAAAATAAATGGTATTGCATACTGAAAGACAATAGGGGAGTTGTCAAATAGGGAGTTTTAAGTTGGACTGATGTTCAACGGAAGGGGGAACATAAGATGAAAGATGATCAGATGACAAACTTTGATGAGGGCAAACAGTACAGTGGTTATGATCCGAATTATGGATATAACTTAAATGGCCAGACACAGCAGGATAGTATGTATGCATCCGGATCGGATGACTCGGCTTATCAGAGTTACGATATGGCTGCAGATGTTGATGCCAGAATGAATTACGGACAGATGATGAGCGGTGCACCAAAAGCAAAGGCAGGTTCAAATGTGGTGACTGGAATCATAGGAGCTCTGCTTGGATCTCTTGTGGGAGTTGCACTGTGGGTCGGTATATACAAGCTTGGCTATATAGCAGGAATTGCAGGAGCAATCATGATAGTAAGTGCCATGTTTGGTTACGAGAAGCTTGGCGGAAGTCTTGACCTTAAGGGCATAATCATAAGTGTTGTGATCTGTATCGGAATGATCTATATAAGTGAGAGAATATGTATAAGTATGCAGTTATATGAGGAGTTTAAGGACTATAAATATTACTTTGGTGATGTATCATTCTCTGACTGTTATAAGAGTATGTTTGCGATCCTGAAGGATGCAGAAAAAGAATCTGTATTCTGGGGTGAGCTTGGAATTGGCTACCTGCTGTTTGCGATTGCCAGCGTTTCTTACATTGTCAAGAGCGTGAAAATGAGAAATGCATAAGAAGAAACAAAAAAATAAGTATATATACAGAAAAAAGTGCTTGAATGCACTTTTTTTTTGTGTTACAATGTCGATTGCGTGAGTGCGCAGAACAAATATACATGCTG
>CAKQQK010000113.1:0-7830 GCA_934270935.1 uncultured Coprococcus sp.
GATCTTTCGATCCGACGTTCTTGAAATTCTTGTTTGGAATTTCAGGGTTGTCATGTTGTTAATTTTTCAAGGTTCTTTATGTTCTCGTCTCTCAGCGACAACTTCTATATGTTATCACATCTAAAGTTCTTTGTCAACAACTTTTTTATCTTTTTTCAAGACCTTTTCGGCTGCTGATGTCTGACCTCTTCGGCGACAACTTCTAAATACTACCACACCGGGGTGTGTATGTCAACAACTTTTTGAGGCAATTTATAACCATGTATCAGTGACAGACCACGTATTATACCTATAAAAGCTGTCGTTTGCTGTCTTCTCACGCGACAGCTTTTATAAGATACCACCACACGGCTTTCATGTCAAGGACTTTTTTTATTTGTCTGACAATTGTGTGCAATTGTGGTAAACAGTCCTTGCATCCTGTATCTGACAATATATCTATTCTTCCTACCGCTACCTAAATTATCAACATTTTTATCACACATTATATCTACAAACGTCAATCTGACTATTCCTCCTCTGGATAAGAGAATCCCCAAGATTTTCTAAACGCCGTCATCATATCCATCACATCTTTCGTGTAATCCAGATACATACTGCCTTCTCCAGCTATTGCCTCCTCCATATCATGGAGCTCATACGCAAGTGCATCAGCATTTTCTCCGGCTGCAATGGTCTCTGTTTTGCCAGTATCTGTATATGTGACCTTTGCTTCCCACGCTCTTGGATATTCCATAACTTCTATGTATCCATTTTCGCACGAAACCATTCCACGCTTTGGTTGTTTTGAATGGAGAGACAGCATAACAGTTGCCATCTGGCCTTCCTTATTCATTAGTAGAAGTCCCGCCTGCTCATCTACACCCGTAGGTGCCGGCTTAACCTGTGAAAGAAGCTTGTCCGGCTTCGAATCCATGAACCATCTTATAAATGCCAGGGCATACACACCTATATCCAGCATTGCCCCTCCCGCAAGATTCCTGTTGAAGAATCTATTGCTCATATCATAGTCTTTGAAACTTCCAAAGTTCATGGTTATGAGATTGACTTTGCCAAGTACACCTGAACGCAACAGCTCTTTAAGCTTCTTGTAAATAGGCATATGATAAATAGTCATTGCTTCACCTACGATCACATTATGCTGCTCTGCCAATTTCAGCATTTCTTCAAGCTCTCCACTGTTTAATGTAATTGACTTCTCTACAAGGATATGCTTGCCATTCTCTATCGCTTTTCTCATGAACTGTATATGTGTGTTGTGCGGGGTTGTTATATATATCACATCCACATCCGGATCCGTGAACATCTCATTGTAGTCTGAATACACTTTTCCTATGCCATATTTCTCGGCAAATGCCACTGCTTTGTCATATGTTCTGTTTCCGACGGCATAAATGTTCTTACCATTCTTTTTGAGTGCCACCGCCATCTCATTTGCGATAACTCCTGTTCCGAGAACTGCCCATTTGATATCTTTCATATCTGTTTCCTCCATATAATATGTGTATTTGGATTGTATATACGCCATATATAACAGCTATTGTATGTAATATATTTTCATATCCGTCTTATATATGTAATTTTCTTTCATATAAATTATCACACATGGATTCATTTGTCAAATCCCATGGGTTTTTTCTCAAAAATCCGCACACCTGTATTTAACCGCTCAAGGCAGCATGTTATTCCTTTGTATAGGCCATCGCTTGTTCATGTCTCACTATGGACTCATAGGATTCCTTCCTCATGGATGCAAGCAGCAGATATATTATCTCTATCACCATGGTTGCAGACACCCTTGAAAAGCAGTATCCATCAAGAAATAATTTTTCGCGGGTAGCTGTCGTGATGTGGTGTGTGCTCAGCTCAGCCACGCTGGATTTATCATTGTTGGTAATGGATATTGTTACCGCACCACGGCTCTTTGCTGCCTCCAGTACCTGGATCACACCGGTCGACTCCCCGGAATTTGATATTGCAATCACAACGTCTCTGTCGGTCAGGTTATAACTATATCCAAGTTCAGTCTCCCATATCGGTGTTGACACAGCACGTATGCCTATCTGGTTAAGCTTGTATGCGCCATCCATAGCAACCGGCACCGTATTGCCCACAGCCGCCATGAGGACTGTGTCGGCATTGTTTATCACTTCCAGTACATTCTTTAATTCATCCCTGTCCATCATGGCAACTGTCTGTCTCAGTTCCTCCATTTTGTTTGACAGTATTCCCCTCAATGAGCCTTCAAGGTCATCTACTGATATATGTCCAGACATCTCGCCTTCATCCTGGGCATCCACCAGTTCCCTCGCAAGCGATATCTTGAGATGGTGAAACCCTTTGAGTTCTATCCTCTTACAGAATCTCGATACCGACGCCTCGCTGACACCGCACTCCTTTGCCAGCTCCCCAACGGTCATATCCACAACTTTTTTTGGATTTCTTACAATATAATCACCTATCTTCTTTTCTGTATCAAAAAACGCGTCCATCGATGCACATATCTGATTTATAACCGATCCTTCCATTTTGCTCTGTCCCCTTTCTGTTCCTTTATCAGTAGCATTTTTATTCTTTTCATAGTATTACCTTAAAAGTAAAAAACAATTTGAAAATACATAGTCAATAAATTTGTTTTCACATTATACTAACATTCAAAATATTTTTTCATACCATTTACAACTCTATCATCCTTATCCTGTCCAGTCAAACAAATAACACAAGCTTTTTTATTTGCTGAACCATCTGAAAACCATATGCCACATAAAAATACCGACCTCCAAATCGTTAGATTTTCTTGGTCTAACTTTTGGGGTCGGTACAGAAAGCTACCCTGACGCTCTATTTTAAATGACTTTCTTCTATATAATATACTGTCTGTTTTATTCGCCTTGTGCAATATTTCTGGCTACATATACGCCACTTGCGGATGCGTGTGAAAGGGAGTGTGTTATTCCGCTGCCATCTCCTATGATATACAGCCCCTTATATCTTGTCTCAAGCTTGTCATCCACTTCAACCTCCATGTTGTAGAATTTGACCTCAACTCCATACAACAGTGTATCTTCATTTGCCGTTCCTGGGGCTATCTTATCAAGAGCATAGATCATCTCGATTATTCCATCCAGAATTCTCTTTGGAAGGACAAGGCTCAGATCTCCCGGTGTGGCATTGAGCGTAGGTGTGATGAATGCTTCATCTATCCTGCTCTGGGTGGAGCGCTGTCCCCTTATGAGGTCGCCAAATCTCTGCACTATTACTCCGCCGCCCAGCATGTTGCTGAGTCTCGCTATGCTCTCGCCGTATCCGTTGGAGTCCTTGAACGGCTCTGAAAAATGCTTCGCCACAAGAAGCGCAAAGTTTGTATTATCCGTCTGTTTTGCAGGATCCTCATAACTGTGGCCATTTACCGTTATGATTCCATTTGTATTCTCAGTAACCACGGCGCCCCTTGGGTTCATGCAGAAGGTTCGCACCTTGTCTCCATACTTCTCCGTTCTGTATACTATCTTGCTCTCATAGAGCTCATCCGTCAAATGTGCAAATATGGCTGCAGGAAGCTCCACTCTGACTCCTATATCTACTCTGTTAGATTTTGTAGGCACATTAAGATCCTTGCACACTGTCTCCATCCATTTACTTCCGCTTCTTCCAACGGATATGATACATTTGTTACAAGCAAATGTACCCTTCTTGCAGCATACACTATATGTTCCATCGTCCAGCTTTTCCACAGTCTGTATAGGTGTGTCAAAATAAAACTCTACCTTGTCCTGAAGATATGCATACAGATTCTCCAGAACTATATAGTTGATGTCCGTGCCAAGATGTCTGACCGAGGCATCCAGCAGATGAAGCCTGTTCTGCAGACACACTGTCTTGAATCTCGTGCCGGCAGTGGAATAAAGCTTCGTACCCTCTCCGCCGTACTCCATATTGATATCATCCACATACTTCATGAGGTCTATGGCCTCGTTCTTGCCAATGTACTCATACAAACTTCCGCCAAAGTCATTTGTAATGTTGTACTTTCCATCGGAAAATGCACCTGCACCGCCAAATCCACTCATGATCGAACAGCTATCGCATCCCACACAGCTCTTGATCTTTGTGCCGTCTATCGGACATTTTCTTCTCTTAAGCTCATGTCCAGCCTCAAACACTGCAACCTTGAGATCCGGAGCCTGCTTTGCCAGCTCATATGCAGAAAATATTCCTCCTGGTCCTGCTCCAATAATTATCACATCATACTTCATACACGCACCCTCCAAAATCATTTTATAATTTTTTGTTAAACCCTATCCACGCTCAGTATCCACACACATATTTTTACACAAAAATATAGTTGACCACGGCAATCCATGTCGTAGTCAACTATTATCGGTAGCTGGTAGATACGCCCAACCATATTATGGGCTTATACATATATAATTGTAATTCTTTCGTCATAAAAAATGATTGCTCTAATCATATTTACTATATCTCACACATAATATCTGTGCTCATGTGGATGCCACAAACTGATCGTCCACATTGCATCCTTAAAAATTATAGCATATTACATATAGTTTGCGCAAGCGCCCCGTCGCTATGCTCATTATATCATGATTCGCACCTACGGTGCTTTCCGTTGCTGTCGCAACTATCATGATCCAATTCGCCGCTCGCAATCATGCAAGCATGTTGGCTCACTTGCGCTCATTATATCACAACGATGCTATGATTGCCGCGATGAATGTTCCAAGCAGGATTAATATGCTTATTACCAAAAGCACTTTCATAAACGTTCTTTTCCGCTTCCTCATGTTTTCTAAAACTCCGGTTGAATAGAACACCGCAACCAGCAACGCACCTATAGCAACTCCCATAAGCGTCCCCATCAAATAATCATAGACTGGAAGATTGTTATCTCTGCCGATCACCATCATCGTCAGTCCTGCAATCAGTGAAATCAACCCCACTATGCTGAATATACGCAGTCTCATCAACAATGTATTCTTCTCGTTTTCTGCATAATCAGCGACAACCATCAATCTCTCTTTTTCTTCCTTATTCATGTCCTCACCCTTCCTTTCTCCGTCAATGATATCCCTGATATCAACATCATAGAAATCTGCCAGCTCCACCAGGATACTGAGATCCGGAATGTTGCTGCCTGTCTCCCATCTTGACACACTGCGGTTTGTTACCCCAAACCGCTCAGCAAGTTGTTCCTGGGTAAGCTGTTTTTCCTTTCTCAGTTCTCTTAGGAATGAACCGATCTTTTTCTGATCCATATCTGTTGCCTCCTTTCTGCTAATATAGTAGTGTTTTTCGGGTGTTTTTTACAGGACATGATACGGGAATTGGCTGTTTTCAGCATGCCATAGAGTAAAATATCTAGCAATATTTTCCCTATACTATTAAAATATATAAATACTATACTAATTTGTAAGCTAGTCAATCTAATATTATATTATCTAACATAACATTGCCAAAATAAAAACGCCACATCTAATAGACATGACGTTTTTATTTAAATATTATAATATATTATTTTAGTACACTGTGCCATTCCACTTCGCTGATGAAATATTCTTATTCAGACTCTTAGCATAGTTATATGCAAAATCTGTGGAATTCATTTTATATGTATGCCCATTAGTAGGATCCGTTATCTGTATAACATAAAGCCTATTGGTCTTTTTCTGTATATTCTTTACACATACCCAATGACTATCACTCTTTCCGTTTTTATCCGTCCACTTAAATTCAAGTAATGGACAATTCTTTCTATTTTTATATAGAGTCTCCCAGGATACAGACTTCTGCACCCCTTTATACATATGGTTTATTCTATTCTTTTTTGAAAGATAGTTAATTGCCTGCGCCGTCTTCATTGCATTTGCACCATAGGTTGGCTTATATACATAGCGCTGAGGAGCATCCCCATTATATATCTTCACTAAGCAACTATCCGGGAAGAACCACTTATTCGCATATACTGTTCCTTTTGCTACACTATTCCTTATTACATCTCCAGGGCTTGTTGTAGGCTTTTTACCTTTCTGATAAGCCACAGACTGATAAGATGCCCAAAGCCAGCACAACTTACCATTTGCCCCCTGCGCATAGCTCCCAATAGTTTTTGTATCAACAACCTTCGCCGATACCGATATGGTTGACGAAAACAATAATACAAAAATCAATGCTACCGCCATAAATTTCTTTCTAATTGTGTGTGTCATATTTTTACCTCCACTTATTTTTTATATTTATAGGATAACATTGAGCCTCCCCACATTCAAATGACATAATGTGCATTTCACGGTTAATTAGTACACCCCATCATGTAACACATTTACATTATTACTCGACGAGCTTTCAAATCCACTTTGTGTGAGTATTGTAAATCTCCTATCCTTAGATCTTCCCTCTGAGATTTTTATGTCATTTGTAGGGTCAGAGCTTATTTTTTGCTCTAAAATAGGGTCAAAATAGGGTCAAAAACCATTTTCAGGCAGAAAAAAAGACCTCCGAGGGCGAACCCTCGAAGGTCTGAAAATCCTTTATTTATGCGGTTTATCAGCGATTACTCGATGATAGTTGCAACTCTTCCTGAACCTACAGTTCTACCACCCTCACGGATAGCGAATGTAAGACCCTGGCTCATAGCGATTGGGTGGATGAGCTCGATTGTCATCTCTACGTTATCACCAGGCATGCACATCTCTGTACCAGCTGGAAGGTTACATACACCAGTTACATCAGTTGTTCTGAAGTAGAACTGTGGACGATAGTTGTTGAAGAATGGTGTATGACGACCACCCTCGTCCTTTGTCAGAACGTAAACCTGTGCTGTGAACTTTGTATGACATGTAATTGAACCTGGCTTACAAAGAACCTGTCCTCTTACGATATCCTCTCTCTTGATACCACGAAGAAGAGCACCGATGTTATCACCAGCCTGACCTTCGTCAAGGAGCTTTCTGAACATCTCGATACCTGTTACTGTTGTCTTCTGGATCTCTGGCTTGATACCAACGATCTCAACTTCATCATTGAGGTGAATTACACCAGCCTCTACTCTACCAGTAGCAACTGTACCACGACCTGTGATTGTGAATACGTCCTCTACAGGCATGATGAATGGCTTATCTGTATCTCTCTGTGGATCTGGAATGTATGAATCAACTGTATCCATAAGCTCCATGATCTTGTCTCCCCAAGGTCCCATTGGATCCTCAAGAGCCTTAAGAGCTGAACCCTTAACGATAGGACAATCATTGAATCCGTACTCCTCGAGCTGCTCTGTAACTTCCATCTCAACGAGCTCGATAAGCTCCTCATCGTCTACCATATCACACTTGTTAAGGAATACAACGATGTAAGGAACACCAACCTGACGTGAAAGAAGGATATGCTCCTTTGTCTGAGCCATAACACCATCAGTAGCAGCAACAACAAGGATAGCACCATCCATCTGAGCTGCACCAGTGATCATGTTCTTAACGTAGTCAGCATGTCCTGGACAGTCAACGTGTGCGTAATGTCTGTGCTCTGTCTCATACTCAACGTGAGCTGTAGAGATAGTGATACCTCTTTCTCTCTCCTCTGGAGCCTTATCAATGTTCTCGAAGTCTGTAGCTGTGTTACCAGCAACTCTCTCTGAAAGAACCTTTGTGATAGCAGCTGTAAGAGTAGTCTTACCGTGATCTACGTGTCCGATTGTACCGATGTTACAATGTGGCTTACTTCTATTAAACTTTTCCTTTGCCATGATATAAAATCCTCCTTAAAAATTATACCCCACGCGGGTTACTCGGCTAAAAATCATTATATAGAAAATAC